>JAMLIA010000022.1 GCA_023954495.1 Thermomicrobiales bacterium
CAAACGTGCGTGGTTTTGTCATCATGGTCGTCATCATCGGCTCGCTCGTTGTTCTCGCCGGATTGTATGCACTCCTCCCTCGAGATACGAACACGCCTGACAATCAGGGTAACCCGGTCGCCGCGCTGGCCACGGCGAGTGCCGAAGATGGCAATAGCGGCACGCAGGGCAGCGCCGAGGGAGCTGAGACCGCGGACGCAGCAACTGTAGCGACGCTCGCGCCTGAGCAGAGTTCTGTCGCCGAGAATGTGCCGCTGCCAACAGTAGCGCAACCGAACCTCATGTCGCCGATTGGCCCGCTTGGGTTCGTGCAGGAGTATTACGGCGAGACCTACACGTTCGGAAATGTCACTGTCGCATGGAGGCCCGGAGCGTTCGATCCATCGCTTGCACAGAACATCGCGGCGATGGCTGAGCATGGCACTGCCAAAGTCAATGCGTTCCTCGGGACCGATGACACATCGCCGCTGACGGTCTATCTGGCAGACCAGATGTTCAACGACGACTGCCGTGGCTGCCAGGGGTTTGCGGCCTCCGATTTGCACCAGATCTTCATCCTGCAGGATGGCAGTGTTGCGATGGATGAGATGCAGGGACTCATCACGCACGAGATCGCGCACGTCATCGCCGGCAACCATATCGCTCTGCCGAATAGCCTCTTCTTCGCTGAGGGTTTCGCCACCTACCTCATGGATGATGACGTGCAGGCGTCCGGATACATCACGTCGATTCAGTCCGCCGCCTGGGCCTACCAGGCCGGTGTGCTGCCAACGCTCGAGTTCCTCCGCGATGATGCGACCTATGAGGGCCGAGTGCGGCGTCGACTGGAGTACGACGCAGCCGGTTCCTTCTCGCGCTTTGTGGTCGATACATACGGCGTTGAGGCGTATTCTGAGCTGTATCGCACCCGGGTTCCGGAGCAGGTGCTCGGCGTCGACTGGCAACAGCTCGAAGAAGCGTGGCACGCCTATTTGCAGCCCTATGCCACAGCCGTTGTTGACGGTGTCGATGGCCCGACCTGGTGGAACGTCGCGCAAAACGTCGCGCTTGGCTTTGGTGCCCTCTACGACAATCCCGAATCTGTATCAGTTGAGGATTATGGGGCGCTCACCGTCGCACGTTTGGCGCTGTATCGGCTCGATCTGCCGACGGCGATCCGCTATGCAAACGAGAGCAACCTCGCTCCCAAGACGGCGACATAACTGTTGCGACGTTCTTCGCATAGGAGCGCCACGTCTCGTCGGTATACTTTGGTTGCCGATGCTGATTGACGCTGAGGATTCAGCGGATTCATCGCATTGACGGCTTTACCTGATGGCGTCACACGACATAAGGATATATCAGCGTGCCGATAGAAGAAGATCAGATTTACGACATCATCGTGATTGGTGGGGGGCCGGTCGGTCTCTTCGCCGGGTTCTATGGATGTATGCGCGGGATGCGGACCAAGGTGATCGAGGCCCTCGAAGAGCTTGGTGGTGCGCTCACGGCGATCTATCCAGAGAAGTACATCTACGACATTGCCGGGTTCCCCCGCGTCCTCGCCAAGGACTACGTGGCTGCTGCGGTCGAGCAGGCAGCCAACATGGGGTGCGAGTTCGTGGTCAAGACCGCAGTGCAGTCAGTGACGCGAACCGAGGACGGCATCTTCGTGCTGGAGACAACGACCGGAACCCATTACAGCCGGACGATCATCATTTCGGCGGGCATCGGCGCGTTCGAGCCCAAGCGCCTCGACGTTCCCGGCATCGAGCGGTTTGAGGGTGGCGGCGGCGTCCACTATTTCGCCAAGCGCATCGAGGACTTCCGCGATCGAGATGTGTTGATTGTCGGCGGCGGTGACTCTGCTGTCGACTGGGCAAACACCCTCGCGCCGCTCGCGCGCTCAGTTCGCCTCGTCCACCGATCGAAGTTCCGCGCCCACGAGCACGCGATCTCGCAGATGGAAATCGGTGGCGTGCAACTGCATTACCCCGACTACGCTGTCAAAGAGGTCCATGGTTCAGATCGTCTGGAGTCGGTGACGTTCCATCACCTCAAGGAAGGTCACGAGCAGACGGTCGATGCGAACGAGCTCATCGTCGCGATCGGCTTCCTCGCCGACCTTGGCCCGCTCAAGACCTGGGGGCTGGAGGTCCAGCGCAACACGATCCGAGTCGATCCGATCACGATGGCCACCAACATCGACGGCGTGTACGGCTGCGGTGACGTCGTGACGTATCAGGCCAAGTTCAAACTGATCGCGACCGGCGTGGCCGAAGCGATCACGGCTGTGAACCATTGCGCGACCTTTATCAACCCGTCGATGCGGCTTGATCCGGGCCATTCCACCAACATCATGGAGAAGCGCGAACGGGCAGCGGTTTAATCCGCTGCCCGCCAGAATTCGCGCGGTTACACCGCTGAGGATGGCGGTGGGATGACGCGACGTTCACGGTGCGCGGCCAACTCGCGATAGGTCGTGACCTCCGGGTTAACCTGGCAGTGCGGCGGGTCGCCGTTGAGGACGTTGGTCACGTTGACGAGCGCCAAGTAGAGCGCCCGATCAAATGCTTCTTTCGTCGTCCCGCCGATATGTGGTGTCAGCACAACGTTGGAGAACTCGGTGTACGGGTTGTCCGGATGCGGCTCGAACTGGAAGACATCCAGCCCAGCACCGGCGATCCTGCCTGATGCTAACGCACCAACCAGCGCCGATTCCTTAACGATCGGGCCGCGCGCCGTATTGATGAGGAACGCCGACGGCTTCATCAGATCGATCGCGCGCTCGTCGATCAGGTCGCGTGTGTGATCGTCAAGCGGGCAGTGCAGCGTCACGTAATCAGAACGCTTCAGCACCTCATCGAACGACATGTATGAGATGCCGTGCTCGTTGGCGAACGTCAGATCCCACGCGATATCGGCCGCCAGCACGCGCATACCGAACGCCTTGGCGAGCAGCGCCGTCGACTTGCCGACGCGGCCGAGGCCGACGATTCCGATCGTCTTGCCCCACAGCTCGGTGTTAGCGTCGGTCGGAATACGATCGTAAGGGAACCACTCGCCGTCGCGGATCGATTGATCGACAACAAGGACGTTCCGCGCGAGATTGACCATCATTCCGAAGGCAAGCTCAGACACGGAATGGTTGTTGCACCCTGCGCAAATCGCGACCGCGATGCCGCGTCGATTCGCTTCTTCGACGTCAATGTGATCGTAGCCAACGCCGCCGGCACTGACTACCTTGAGGTTCGGCGCGGCTTCCATGACACGCGGCGAGATCCACTCCAGGCCGGTGATAATGCCCTCTGCGTCGGCGGCAAGGCGACACAGTTGCTCCTGATCGATGGGATACTGCATTTCCGCATCGATCATTTCGCAGTTCCGCCTCGACAGAAACTCTTGCAGGAACTCGCTATTCCCTTCGCGGAACTTGCGGGACAGGACCAGCACCTTGTGCGCCACCGCGTTGCCTCCCCAACTTTGCGTTACGGTCTTCATCAGATGGCGCATTGTAGCATCGGTTTGATTAAGGCCGGGGTCGCATCTGTCCTTTCTGTCGGCTACAACTCGATATTGCCGATTCGGCAGTCATCATGCCTGATTGTTACCGAAATGCTCCTGCAGCAGGCGACTTCCGCGTCATGTAGTGCTATACTGGCCAACAGAAGAGATTCAGATGGCGTTTCATGTGCGACTGCAAAGTACGTACGCGGCTTTTGCGCATGTATCGCCGGATACGCAAGGAGTCGGGCATGGTACAGAGTCCGGTGGGCGGCAAACCGAAGACGGCCGAAGAGTACGCGCAGAGCGCACTTGAGCACGTCTGGATCCACTCAGCCAACTGGCAGGAGCTGGCGACCCAGAAGGGTATGAAGGTCTTCGATCACGGCAACGGCGCCCTCCTCTACGATGTCGATGGCAAGGAATATATCGACGGCATCGCCGGTCTGTGGGTGGTGAACGCGGGACACGGTCGCGCCGAGATCGGCCAGGCTATGGCCGAGCAGGCTGCGAAGGTCGCCTACGTTTCAGCCGCCAACTACACGACGGTTCCGGCTGTCGCGCTCGCAGAGACGATCGCTGAGATTTTGCCGGGTGATCTCAATCGTCTGTTCTTCTGCTCCGGTGGCTCTGAGGCCGTCGAGTCGGCGATGAAGATCGCCAAGCAGGTCCAGGTGATGCGCGGATTCCCGAAGCGCTACAAGATCATTGCCCGCCGCGGTTCGTACCACGGCATGACCTACGGCGCGATGAGCCTCACCTCGGCACGCAACGAGACCTATTTCGGTCCGTTCATGCACGGCGTGTACCATGTGCAGTCGCCGAACAACTATCGCCCGCAGTTCCCCGGCCTGTCCGGTGAGGCGGACGACATCGCCTGTGCCAACGCGTTCGAGGCCGAGATCGAATACCAGGGCCCCGAGACCGTCGCGGCGATCATTGCCGAGCCGATCTCGACCGCCAACGGTGTTCAGGTTCCGTCAAAGGCTTACTGGCAGCGGCTGCGGGAGATCTGCGACAAGCACGGTGTTCTTCTGATCGCCGACGAGGTCATCAACGGTTGGGGCCGCTCGGGCAAGTACTTCACGATCGAGCACTATGATGTCGTTCCTGACATGGTCACGATGGCCAAGGGTCTCTCGTCGGGTTATGCGCCGGTCGCTGGCGTGGCAGTTCGTGACTCGGTCTTCGACGGCTTCAAGGAGAAGGGCGATGTCGCCCTCGGTCACCTGCTGACCTTCGGTGGCCAGTCGGTTGCCTGCGTCGCAGCGCTCGCCAACATCGACATCTTTAAGCGCGAGAATCTGGTTCAGCAATCGGCTGACAAGGGCGAGTACCTGAAGAAGCAGCTTGAGGAGCTTCTCGTCCACCCGACTGTTGGTCAGGTTCGCGGACTCGGTCTGATGTGCGGCATCGAAGTTGTCAAGAACAAGGAAACCAAGGAGAAGTTCGGCAAGGACTCGAAGTTCATGAAGCGAGTCTCCGAGCACTTCGATGACAAGGGACTGCTGACCCGCGCCTGGGACACCATTCACTTCGCGCCGCCGTTCGTCATCACGACCGACGAGATTGATCGCATGATCACCATCGTCGATGAGTCGCTGACAGCGGCCGAGAAGGAATTCGCTGACGAGATCGCCCAGTAGCGACCAATCGTTGAGCGTAACAGCCCGACCGACGGAGCAATCCGTCGGTCGGGTTTTCTTTTGCATGTCGGTCGCGGTGCTACGTACCGAATAATCGGTCGCCCGCATCGCCGAGACCGGGCAGAATGTAGCCGCTGTCGTTGAGCCTGTCGTCGAGCGCAGCGGTCACGATCTGCACCCCGTCGTCGGCTTGTAGAACGGTCATTGCACCGAGAGGTGCCGTGACGAGGGCGACTACGTCGATTCGCCCTTCAAACGATCGCCGTACTTCGGCAATCACTCGCGCAGTCGATCCGCCAGTCGCCACCATCGGATCGAGCACAACGACCCGATCGGCCCAGCCGGACTTGTGCGGCAGGTTGGACGTGTAGATCGCCGGTGCCAGCGTCTCCTCATTCCGCCGAATCCCGACCTGGTAGAGCGGTGCATCCGGCAGCAGTGACCGGAATGGGGCCGAGAAGAGCATCCCGGCGCGCAGGATGACGACGCCAGCGATGCGCTCTGCCGGACGAGCGATGTCGATCGGCGAGCCGTCAAATCCGGCCACTGATTCGTGCTGCAGCCGCAGTTCGGATAGCGCCATCCACAGCGTGTGCGCGGCGAGGACCTCTCCGGCTTGGCCAAACTCCAGGGACTTCGTCGCGCGATCGCGGAGCCGCCCGAGATGTATCTTCGCCAGCGGGTCGTCGTTTATCTGGACTCGACCGGTCGCGAGCACGCTTTCGCGCGATGGCTGCGCGCGTCTTCCCATCGCGCTTGTGTCATCTGACATGGCGTATCCTCGCGTTCACTCTGCGGAAACCTCCGCGCCGATGGTCTCCGCCAGCCTGTCGACCCACGCTCGTTCTCGTGCCAGCGAAGCGTCGATTTGCAGCGACGTGCGGTGACCGCCGCTTTCAATCTCCAACTCGAACAACCGCTGAACAGTCGGCTCCTCCCACGGCGAAACTGCCTCGATCGAGTGCGACTTTTCCGTGAGGCGATACGCGCCGAGAGCGAGCAATTCAGCAAGGACAGCGCTCTGTGTGACGCAGGCGATCGATGTCTGCGGACTTTGGATCACGATGACCCAGGTCGGCGCTGCCCAGGCGGTCAGCTCGACGGAACCGTCCTGCGGGAGCGCGGCGGCTCGCAATCGTGTATTGGGATGGAACAGCGCATCTGCCGCATGCGCCGCGCCGGAACGTTCGTGCGGCCTGCTCACCATAAGGATTTCCGGGGTGCTCGCCGCGTCGGCACGCATGTCGGCGGAAGTCAGCGAAGCGCCGGCGAGATCTGTCAGACGAACCCAGCCAGATGTGTTCGCGCTGGGCAGGATCGATGCGTCGACTACGTTGGCGATGGTGGCGACAATGCCGTCTGGCGGTCGCGACGTTTCTCGTTCATCGATTAACAGCACCGCTGGGCCGTTGAGGTTGAGCGCGTCAGGCAGCCAATGCGCTATTTGGGAGACATCTCCGAGCGTAGCTGTTCGTTCGCGCGCTCGGTGGTTGACAGGCTGGCTGCGATCCGGTTGCGGCGGTCGCGTCGCTGCGATCGTGTTGCGCATGCCAGTGATCCAGCGAGTCACAGAACCTCCCGCACCTAGTCGAGCCGCCTGACTTCCGGATTCCACTTGATCAGTCCGAGCACGTAGATGAGCACGACACAGGCGTTCACCAGAATCGCGCGCTGCGTCCCCCATTTCTCGGCGACGATGCCGATCTGCAAATAGCCGATCGGAGTGAGCCCCCAAAATGTGGAGTAGACAGCCATGACCCTGCCGCGATACTCATCATGCACGATTGTCTGGATGAGTGTGTCGGCCAGCGTGCCGTAGATCGCGCTGACCAGACCCATGCCGAATATCAGCATCATGCCGATGGCCAGCGTCGGCGCGAACGAGAAGATAATCTGGAACACGGCGAAGAGAAAGACGAAGATAATCACCAGCAGTCCGCGACGGCGGAGCGACGCCAGGGTCGCCACCAGCATCACGCCGAGGAACGCTCCGGCTCCGTCAGCAGCATACAGAAATCCGAGGCCCTCGGAGCCGCGCCCGTACACATCGCGGGCGAGAGCCGGCAGCAGGGCAAAGAACGACATGCCGAAGATGACCGGTATCAGGTCGACCGACAAAAGGCTCCGAAGAGTCGGGTAGCTCCAGATATAGGAATAGCCGTCGGTGATCGTGCGGATCGCCGAGGTTCGCACACCGCTTGGTAGCACCCGGTCGATGCTGAGCGTGAGCAGGACAACCATTGACGGAATGAACGCGAACGCCGACAGATAGAAACAGGCCGCAGTACCAATGATTGCGATCAGCGTCCCGCCGATGACCGGCCCCATAATTCGCGCGCCATTGAACGCAGCAGAATTTAGCGCAATGGCACTCTGGAGTTCGTGCTGCGTGACGAGATTCGGCACGATCGACAAGCGGGCGGGCCAGTCGAACGCCGACGCTGCTCCTGCGAGCGTCGCAATGATCAGGATGTGGTTGACCGTCAAAATGCCCAGCGCATCCAGCGTGGCCAGCGCGAACAGGTTCAGAGCGATGAATGCCTGCGTGGCAAAGAGCACCTTGCGTCGATCAAATCGATCGACAACGACCCCAACGATCGGCGACAGAATCAGGACCGGTATAGCACTGAGAAAGCCGACGAGCCCCAGCAGGAACTTGTCACTGGTCATGTCATAGACAAGATAGCCCTGGACCGTGATACGGATCCACAGCCCGGTGAGTGCCAGTGTGATGGCGAGCCAGAAGTGCCGAAACTGCGGGTTACCGAGGGCAGCGATCCTGTGAGGCTTTGGCAGAGTTTCCGGCTCCTGACTCGTGATTGAATCAGTAACTTCCGTGTCGAGCGGCATGCAGTTCCCCCACGAGCCGAGTTCCGAAATCCGCCGCATGTTACACTGGCCATACGGAGTTATCGGTTATCGGATCACGTTCAGATGAGTACAATCAATCAAGCACTGAGCATCTTACAGGAATCGGGATACAGGGTCACAGCCCCGCGGCGAGCAGTTGTTGAGGCTGTCCATGCGACCGCAGGTGCCTTCACCGCTGACGATTTGCTGAGCAGCCTGGCGTCAGATGGTCAGTCTGTCGGGCGGGCGACTGTCTTCCGAACACTGGACGTGCTGGTGCGAAGTGGTCTTCTCGATCGACTGCACCGGCCGGACGGATGTCACAGCTATGTCCGCGTCAAAGGCGACGGCGGCCATCGGCATCATCTGATTTGCTCCGACTGCGGAGCCGTCGTCGAGTTTGACGAGTGCACCGTCGCTCCCATGCTCGAGGCGCTCGGCGCGCGCACCGACTTCGAGATCTCCGGTCACTGGCTTGAGGTCTTCGGCATCTGCGCCGCCTGCCGACACTAATCTATATTCAAACAGCATCATTGAGATTCGCTTGCACTTGCGTATCGTGCCGTTCGCAGCGACGATACGCTCTGTGCCGTGGCGCGTTCGTGCGCGCCAGCGACGTTCAGTGGGGAGGGCGGACTGGTGAGTCAGAACGACATCTGCTTTTCGACGGCGGTTGATCTCGCTCGTCGGATTCGGGAGCGCGAGCTATCCGCAGTCGAAGTGATGCAGGCGCATCTGGCGCAGATCGAGCGGGTGAACCCGAAGGTCAACGCGATTGTCACGTTGATCGACGGCGAGGAAGCGCTCGCCAAGGCGCGTGACGCGGATCAGCAACTTGCCTCGGGTGCTGAAGTTGGACCGCTGCATGGGCTTCCTGTCGCGCACAAGGATCTGGAGGAGACCGCTGGGATTCGCACGACCTTCGGGTCGCCGATCTTCCGCGACAACGTGCCGACGCACGATACGCTGCTCATTCAGCGCATCAAGCAAGCAGGCGCGTTGACGATCGGGAAGACGAACGTTCCCGAATTTGGCGCTGGCTCGCACTCGTTCAACCCGGTGTTTGGCGCGACGCTGAATCCGTACGACACGACGAAGACATGCGGCGGGTCGAGCGGCGGCGCAGGTGCAGCGCTCGCCTGCGGGATGATCCCGATTGCAGACGGCAGCGACATGGGCGGATCGCTGCGTAACCCCGGCAATTTCAACAATGTCGTCGGATTCCGTGGCTCGCCTGGCCGGGTGCCGGTTGTGCCCTCGATGAGCGCCTGGTCGAATCTAGGCGTCAAGGGGCCGATGGCGCGGACGGTTGACGATGTCGCGCTGTTCCTCAGCACGATTGCCGGGCCAGATCCGCGATCGCCGATCTCGATTGATACACCGGGCAGCACCTTCGCGCAGGCACTGGATCGTGACTTCAAGGGCGTACGCATTGGCTGGTCGCCCGACCTTGGCGGCCTGCCGCTCGACCCGCGTGTGCGCGAAGTCGTCGCCGGAGGCCGCAGTGTGTTTGGCGATATCGGCTGCGAGATCGATGACGCCAGCCCGGATTTCAGCGGAGCGAACGAAGCGTTCCAGACGTTACGGGCACTGAGCTTCGCGATGTCGCACGCCGAAAAGCTAAAGAACCATCGCGACATGGTCAAGGACACGGTCATCTGGAATACCGAGAAGGGCCTCGCGCTGACGCCGGACGAGATCAACCGCGCCGAAGTGCTGCGATCGCAACTCTACGCGCGTATACAGGAGTACCTGGAGACGCACGAGTTTCTGGTTTGCGTTGTCAATCAGGTGCCGCCGTTCGATGTCGGAACTGAGTATCCGACGGTGATCGACGGAGTCGAAATGGAGACGTACATCGACTGGATGAAGTCGGCGTACTACATTACGCTCACCGGGCTACCGGCGATCTCGGTTCCGTGCGGCTTCACCAGCGACGGCCTGCCTGTTGGCATCCAGATCGTCGGGCGCTGGCACGACGATTTTGGCGTGCTGCAGCTGGCCCGCGCGTTTGAGCAGGCCACTGAAGTCTGGAAGCGTCGACCGCCGGTCGTGACCGCGAGCTAAAGACGCTCGGCAAGCAGCTCGATCACATGCAATACCCGGATGGGCTGGTCACGACTGGCCAGCCCGCCCTGTATCTGCATGAGGCATCCCGGATTGTCGGAGACAACAACCTGCGCGCCGGTAGCAGTGATGTTGTTGATCTTCTTGGCCAGGATCGCGCTGGACACATTCGGATAGTCCATCGAGAATGAGCCGCCGAATCCGCAGCAGACGCTCGAATCCTCCATCTCGCGCAGCTCCAGGCCCAGCACATCAGTCATCAGTCGGCGCGCCCCGTCGCCCAGACCAAGTGCGTTATGCGACTGGCAAGCGTCGTGGTAGGTGACGGTCGGAGCGTCAGGATTCGGCGGGAAGTCACTGCTGGCGATCTGCGCATGCTCATCAATAAATGTCGTGACATCGATAAGGCGTGCGGCCTGTTTCGCGGCACGCTCGCGCCACTCGGTGTCGTGCCGGAAGAGGTGCTGATAGTCCTGTAGCATCGCCCCGAGGCAACTTGTACTGTTGGTCACGATCCAGTCTGCCTTGGTCGATTCAAGCATGCGGATGGTCTGCTCGGCCATCTCGCGCCCATGCACGCGGTCACCGGAATTCAGCGCCACGAGGCCACAGCAATGCTGATCGGGTGGGAACGTGACGGTGCAACCTGCCGCCCGCAGCACACGCACCATCGCTTCGGCCATACCCGGCGTGATCCGGTCAGTCATGCAGCCGGGGAAGATGGCAACTGTCGCGCCCTTTACCTGACTACTGGGCAGCTCTCGGACCGGCTGGTTCATCACCGCATTGAAGCGCTTGCGAAACGGTTTGGTCGTCGGTGCAAGCAGCGAACGTCCGTCAGTCAGCACCGGTTGGAGCGGGATGTGCTTAACGACCCCGTTGCGATTACTCACCAGCGACGCCGCACGTGATGCCAGTCCTGCCCAGCGCTCGCCACTTGCTGGGTCGGTCCAGCGCGAAATCGCGAAGTTCTTGAGCGTCGGTTGCCCGAACGCTTCAGTCGCGCGCTCACGCACGTCCAAAATCAGACGCGGGATTGGAATCTCCGCCGGGCACACCATCTCGCAGGCATTGCAGGATGCGCACAGACTCTGCGGGCCGGCGGCGTTCTCCAGTCCGTGGTGCATGGCTGTCATGATGAGGCCGATTGGGCCCGTGTAGATGTGCCCGAAGACGTGTCCGCCGACGATCTGATATGGCGGGCAGACGTTCGAGCATGCCCCGCAGCGAATGCAGTGCAACGCCTCGTGAAGATCTTCGTCCTCACGCGCGGCCCATCGTCCATTGTCGAGCAAGATGATGTGCTGTTCTTTCGGCCCATGAACGCCTGTTGTCAACGTCAGCTCGATGTCGGCGCTACGGCTCGGGCCGGTCATGAACGAGACGTAGCTTGTGATCTTCTGACCGGTGCCGGAGCGCGGCAGAACCTGCAGGATCGCCGTTGCATCCTCCATTGAGGGCACGATCTTCTCAATGCCGAGCACGGCAATGTGAACGGGCGGCAGCGTGGTCACGAGGCGGCCGTTGCCCTCATTCGTGACGATGACAAGCGTGCCGCTATCGGCGATGGCGATGTTTGCGCCGGAGATACCAACGTCCGCATCAATGAACGCCTGGCGCAAACGCTCTCGCGCAACGGCAACGAGTGTCGCCGGATCAGGCGGCAGATCCTGACCGGTCTCCTTCGAGAACAGCTCGGCTACCTGCTCGCGGGTCTTATGAACGGCTGGGGCGATCAAGTGCGAGGGGTGCTCGCCGGCAAGCTGCATGATCCATTCGCCGAGATCCGTCTCAACGACGTTGACGCCGAGCGCTTCGATCGACGGATTGAGCTGGATCTCTTCAGTCACCATCGACTTGCTCTTGACCACCAGCTTTGCATTCTGCTGCGTGATGATCTCGCCGATGATGCGGCGCGCGTCGGCATCGGTGGCGGCTGTATGGACGATTGCGCCGACGGCTTCTGCCTCTTGCGTGAAGCGCTCGACCAGCTCCGGCAGACGGGCGATGGCGTCGGCCTTGAGGTCGCGAACGCGACGGCGTCGGGCGGCAAAGTCCTGATCCTCGAACGCGCGCACGCGTCGGCGACCGAACTCCGGCAGCGCACGCTGGAGGGCAGTCCGGAGCTGCGGATCTGCGACGGCGCGATCGACTCGGCGCTTGAACTCTCGTTTATTTGGCTTCGCTGGTGCGGTACTCACTGTTGTTCCTCAAGTTGACCAATGACGGGATATCGACTGTTTTTGCGAGTATAGCCCTCGGTACAACGGTTGCCCGAATGCGATTCCCGCCCGCAATCGGGTAGAATGATCGTCCCCCACACGGGTGATTTGGGGTGCTATTCGAGCTGATTCGAGGCGTACCGATCTGGTCGCAGAAAGACGCTCTCCCTCGTGATGACTCCAGGACATGACTCGCAGGTACCCGCGAGTCATCCACTCGTACAATACCGCGAATCTGTGGCGACCGCCTGGCGCGATGTCGCACGCGAAGTAAGCCCCGCATACCGCCGCATGAGTCAGGCAATGCTGCGCGAGCGGATTGATGAAGCAATCGACGCGCTCATCGAAGCAGCCGCCGGCATCGAATCAGCCGAGCAGCGTTTCCTCTCGAATCTCGATTGGGCCATCGACCAGCAGCGGATTGAGTTCGACGACATTCTCGCTGGTCTTATCGGCGGCAGCGATGCGTTCGATCGCAGCCTCGCTCCGGACGTGCGCTACTCGCCGCAGATGATTGAGGCCGAGCGCACGCTGCGTGCACTCACCCGACGCTTCGCGGCGTCCGCAATCGACCTGATTACCGAGAAGCTTGAGGTAGAAGCTGCCGCTGAAGCGCGCAACAGAGCGCGGCTGCTGGCTCTGCAGCGCGTCGGTGCTGCCGTCACCAGCTCGCTGGATGTCGAATCGACGTTGCACACGATCGTTACCGAGGCGGCGTCACTGATGAACGGCGCGACGGCGCGCCTCCGACTCGCAGACGAGACCGGCGAGCACTTGCGGCTGATCGCGTCTTCGGGAGAGCTGGACAGCGAGGACTCCAACCCTGCTGTACCGGTCGAAACGACGCTGGCTGGACTGAGCTACCGCAGCGGTCGCCCGGTGATTTCGAACGATGTGGCTGCCGATCCGCGCGGCGATCAGTACGCGCAATCACGGCAACAGACACGATCGTTGCTCTCTGTTCCGCTCACCGTCCGAGGTACAGCAACCGGAGTACTCACGATTTCCAACATCTCCGACCGTGCGTTCGAGGAGTCAGACGCCGAGATCCTCGGCCTCTTCGCGGACCACGCTGCGATCGCCATCGAGAACGCGCGGCTGTTCGAGGAAGCTCAGGCGCAGATCACTGAGATGGAGATCATCAACCGCGTCTCAGCAGTCGTTTCTTCGTCGCTGAATCTCAATCAGATTTATCGCTCGATTCACCACGAGATCGCACGAATCATGATCGCCGATGCGTTCCTGATCGTGATTCGCACGCCGGAAGGCCGCGACGATCTCGTGTACATCGTCGATCTGGGCCAAACGTTCTCGCCGCGTCACAACATCACGCTGCCGATCGAGTACCTGGAGTCGATGAGCGAGCGCAAGGCGAGAATTCTCGATGCGTCGCAGGTGATCGAGTACGACAAATGGGAGCGCTATGGTGACATGTCCAAGCGCGTCCAGTCGATGCTGGTCGCCCCGCTGGTGCGTGGCAACGACGTCATCGGCTGCATCAGCGCACAGTCTTATGCGCCAAACAGCTACCGCCGCCGTGACACCGAGCTGTTGTGGACGGTTGCGAACGTCGCGGCTGTCGCAATCGAGAACGCGATGCTGTTCGAGCAGGCGTCGGATGTTGCCGTCGCTGAGGAGCGCAACCGCCTGGCGCGCGAGATCCACGACACGATTGCGCAGGGACTAGTTGGCATCATCCTCCAGCTTGAGGCCATCGGAGCGCAGGTGGAGTCGTCGCCACTTAGTACGCGGATCGATCGCGCGATTGCGCTGGCACGTGCCAACCTGGACGAGGCGCGGCGCTCAGTGCGCGATCTGCGTGCAGCGCCGCTGGAGCACTTGTCGCTCATTGAGGCGATTGAGCAACTTGCTGAGCAGCATATGGACGAAGTCGACACGCGCGTGATGATCGACTCGCCCGTGGGCTTGCCCCTGCTCGACGACAAGGTTGAGGCTGCGATCTACAGGTTTGTTCAGGAGTGCCTGACGAACTGCCGGAAGCACGCGCGCAATGCCGAAGTCAACATCTCTGTTTATATCGACGTTACCCTGAACATTGAGGTGCGCGACAACGGCCCCGGATTCGACCTGAAGACCCTCAAGCAGGACCGCACGGCCAACAGGTTTGGCGTGCTCGGCATGCGCGAACGAGCTGAGCGCCTGGGTGGGACGCTTGAGATTGACAGTGTGATCGGCTCTGGTACCCGCCTGGCGATGTCCTTCCCCTACGATCGACAAACAGACCGCAACTAGCGCCTGCCAGAATGGCGGAGTATCTCCCTGCTCGAATGGGGAGTTACCTTCTGCGACTCCAGAAAATACAATTGAGATATCGAAACATTGATGATTGAAAGGAGCTGCCTTGAGAGATTTTGCGCACCTTGGTGCTACGCCTGGTGGTCGCCCCGGTGGAGGACGACGATCAGAGCAAGAAGAAAACACAACCCCGCGCACGCGGCAGAATGATTTGCAGATTCTGCGCCGTGTGATCGGGATATTCCGCCCGTATCGTGCTCAGGTCGGCGCGATCATGCTGGCCATCCTCGTCTCGTCCGGTATCGGACTTGCGAACCCACTCCTCCTCCGACGCATCATCGACGACGCCATCCCAAACGGCGACATGAGCTTGCTGAACATTCTCGTCGCCTTGATGATTCTGGCCCCCATTCTCGGTGGCCTGGTTGGTGTCGGACAGTCGTATCTCAGCAATCGGGTCGGACAGAGCGTTATGCGCGATCTGCGAATGCGGTTGTACTCGCATCTGCAGGGCATGTCGCTGCGCTTCTTCACCGGAACGCGTACCGGCGAGATTCAGTCGCGTCTATCTAATGACGTCGGCGGCGTGCAGGGTGTCCTCACCAACACTGCCGCGAGCATCGTGTCGAACATTGCGACCGTGCTTACGACCGTCGTGGCGATGTCGCTGATTTCCGGCAAGCTCACTCTCCTGTCGTTTGCGCTGTTGCCAATCGCGCTCTATCTGACACAGAAGGTCGGCCGCACTCGCCGCCGCCTGTCGACCCAGACGCAGCGGACGATGGCAGACATGAGCTCGATGGTTGAGGAGACGCTGTCGGTTAGCGGCGTATTGCTGACCAAGACGTTTGGCCGACAGACCTACGAAATCGATCGATTTGGTGCCGAGAACGACTCACTGGCCAGCCTCCAACTGCACCAGCAGATGGTCGGTCGCTGGTATTTCATGATCATTGGTACGTTCTTCTCGATCGCACCAGCCGTCGCCTACTGGCTCGCCGGGCGCGCGATCATTGGTTCGGGCAGTGCCGCTGTGCTGACGATCGGTGACCTGGTCGCGTTCACCACCTTGCAGGCACGCCTGTTCTTCCCACTCGGCGCGCTGCTGAACGTGCAGGTTGAGATTCAGGGAGCCCTGGCGCTCTTCGAACGAATCTTCGACTACCTTGACCGCAAGCAGGAGATCGTCGATGCCTCGCAGGCTATTGTGCTTGACCCTCACAAGGTTGAGGGTCGGGTCGTGTATGACGACGTGTTCTTCCGCTACGGGACTGGCGATGATGGGACGAGCGTCCCCAAGAACGCTGAACGCGATTGGACGCTTCAGGGCGTGAGCTTTGAAGGGCGACCCGGTCAGCTGATCGCACTCGTTGGTCCATCTGGCGCTGGCAAGACGACACTCACCTACTTGCTCCCGCGTCTCTACGATGTTGCTTCCGGGTCGGTGTCGATTGATGGCCACGACGTGCGAGACATTTCACTCGCGTCGCTCGGTGAGATCATCGGCGCTGTCACGCAGGAAACGCATCTGTCGCACACAAGCATCCGCGAGAACCTGCGCTATGGTCGACCGGACGCGACCGACGACGAACTGATCGCCGCAGCACGCGCTGCCGCGATTCATGATCGCATCATGGAGCTCGAAGACGGCTACGACACGGTCGTCGGCGAGCGCGGTTACCGACTCTCCGGCGGCGAGAAGCAGCGCCTGGCAATCGCGCGGGTGATCCTCAAGGATCCGCGCATCCTCATCCTCGATGAGGCAACGTCAGCGCTGGATACCCGCTCTGAACGACTGATTCAGTCGGCGCTTGAGCCGTTGATGCAGAGCAGAACGACGATTGCCATCGCGCACCGCCTGTCAACGATCCTGGCAGCCGATCTGATCCTGGTGATCGACGGAGGACAGGTTGTCGAGCGCGGCACGCATGACGAGCTGCTGGTGCGGGGTGGCCTGTACAGTCGGCTCTATCACGAGCAGTTCGCTGCGCGCCCGGAACTGTCACCGACGGTCCTGGATTTCGTCCCGGCCGCCGATGACTAAGCTCCCGAGAGCAGATTGCTCGCCTCGCTGGCTACTTCTTGGCGGTCCAGCGTGGCGGCAACGGCTCCCGCTCCAGGTAGGCGAGAATCAGATCAACGCATTGAACCAGCTCCGGCTCGGTCACCATCTCGTTCGGAGAATGGGTGTACCGGGTCGGCATCGTTAGCAGAACCGTCTCAATTCCCCGGCGGGTGAGCTCCGCGCCATCACTCCCATAGTTCTGGAAGACAGCATGCTGCACGGGAATCCCGGCAACTTCGGCTGTTTCAGCCATCGCCATGGTCATGCGATGCGAGTAGTGACCCGATGAATCCTGATGGACGATGATCGGACCACCGCCAAGCTTTGCCGGATGCGTCTCCGGGCGCGTCCCCGGAACGTCGCCACACAGGCCCACGTCCAGGTTGATGGCATAGGAGAAGTCGGCGATTTCCGGAATGCTCGACGCTCCCAGCAGTCCGTTCTCTTCCTGAATCGTCGAACCAACCCAGAGGGTGTGCTTCAACTTGCTGATGTCGGCACGCTCAGCCACCGATGTTGCGATCGAGAGCGCGGCGCGATTGTCCATCGCCTTGCCCATGATCGCATCGCCCAGGCGTCGCGTTTTTGAGTTCACGACGATGCGGCTACCGGGCCGGATGCCGAGTCCCTCAACGCGCTCGCGCGTCATCAGGCCGAGATCAACAAACCAGTCGGCCCATTCAAAATGATCTTTCTGGTCAGCGGCACTGATGACGTGGCCGCTCGCATAGACCAGCTGGCCGTCGATCGGACCCTCGTCCGACATAACCAGAACCGGCTGGTTGATTGGGACATAGCGCAGGGCAGGACGTCCGCGCGTATCCCTGCCGGCCGGCCAGACGCGGAGCAGCCCGTTGGCGGTGATCGATGTCACCATCAAGGTCAGTTCATCGCCGTGGGCCAGGATGATGATGTTTGGTCCCTGACCGCCCACCCGCGCGATGACGTTGCCCACTCCGGTAATCTGAACATCGTCGGTGATCGTCGACCAGTGATCGGCGCACCATTCATGGACGAGGTCTTCCTGCCCGGTTGGTCCCGGAATTTCCGTCAATGTCTTGACGAGGTCGTACATCGCCGTTGGCTTACCCACTCCAGATACCCCTCTCAGTATTCTGCGGCCTGTGAGCCGCCGGAGAATAGGCGCGAATGGAGTAGCTTGTCAACGCGATGCTTGACGGGTCGTCAGCCGACTCCTAGTCTTCTGGCGTCTGGATGCAACATATCCCAGCTACAAGAGAACGGACGGGTGGAACTCATGAGCGACCTGATGCAGGGGTGGTTCGACGTACGGCGGTTTGATAGCGGAGTGACGATGATCGGCGAGCCGCTGCACTACGAGGACGTGAAGTCGTACCTGATCGAGGGTGATACCGACGTCGCTATCATAGACACCGGCATGGGAGTTGGAGACTTCGCAGCGGTTGTTTCCAGCCTGACGGATCGCGCGCCGATCGTCCTGCAATCCCACGCGCACTTCGATCACATCGGGGCCAGCAGTGCGTACCAGCGTGTCATGGTCCATCCATCCGAGGCCGAAGACCTGGCGCTTGGCTATCCCAACGAGAAGCTCCGCAAGTGGTGCGAACCGGAATACATGCGCGGCGCGCTCCCCGAAGGCTTCGATGCTACGACGGCCAGCATCGACGGCGTTGATTGGGCGATGCCGCTGGTTGCCGGTGACGAAATCGACCTCGGTGGTCGCGTGATCGAGGTGTTCCACACGCCGGGGCACTCATCGGGTGGACTCACGTTTCTTGATCGCGCAGCCAGGGTGCTGTTTCCCGGCGACGCAGTCTACGCCGGACCGATGTTCGCCTATCGTGAGGGTAGCGATCCGTCGCAGTATCGCGATTCACTGCAGTTGCTCGCTGAATTGGCCGCAATCGTCGACCACGTCTATCCGTCTCACAACCGTGTGCCGCTCAGACCGGACGAAGTGGTGGGGATGCACGAGGCGTATGAGCAGGTCTGGGCCGGGCGTGCGCCGGACAGCCGCCACCCGGATCACGATGTCTTCGACTTCGGGGATTTCTCATTTTGGCTGGTGCCGCGCGAGGATTGAGCGCAGCGCGTGGCAGCGGCTACCGGACCGCAGCGACGAGCAGAACGACCGACATCAACGCACCGAACTGCAGATGCAAGCCTGCCGTCTTGCGTAATGCGGTATTGAGCGTGCCGACGTCCTGCCGGTGCATGACGATGCGCACAAGCTCGATTGCGCGCGGGATGGTGAGAAACACGATCAGGATACCGGCCGGCAGCAGACCGCCGAGGGCGACGAGGGCGACAGCGATGTAGGAACCGACGAGGAGCGCGACATATTCGCGTCGCGCCCAGCGGTAGCCGATGTACGTCGCTAGCGTCCGCTTGCCGGCGTCGGTGTCGTCGCGAATGTCGCGGATGTTATTAGCCTGCAGGATGGCCGTCACGAGCAATCCGACCGGGATCGACAGCGCGACCGCCTCCCAGGAAATGGACTGCGCCTGCACATAATACGCACCAACGACCAGCACTGGACCCATGAAGATGAAGACGGTCGCCTCGCCAAGCGCGACATATCCCAGAGGCTTGGGGCCGCCGGTGTAGAGGTACGCGGCCAGAAGGCTGGGAATCGCAAACAGCAGGACCGGCCATCCGACTCGGGCGACGATGAGGAGCCCGATGATGGTTGCGATGGCAAAGAGCGCCAGACCGAACCACAGGATAGTTTTTGGGCTTATGAGGCCGCGCTGGATGAAGCCGCCGTTGCCGCGTGAGATCGGCTTGTCTGCGCCGTTGCGGAAGTCGTAATAGTCGTTTACGAGGTTGCTGCCTGCGTGAACGAGCAGCGAGGCCAGAATGACCATCACGAACAGGCTCAGCGAGAATGCGCCGTCGATCGAGGCGAGGAGCGTGCCGAGCAACGCCGGGATGATTGAGGCGGTGAAGGAGAAGGGCCGCGTCGCCATGAACCAGTTGCGGACAGCCTGCGGCACCGGAATGCTGAAGCGGCGTCGCTCGGGCGCGCGCCACGGCATCGCGACCCGTTCGACTTCGTCCATGACGAGATTCAGTAGCCAGCCGAGCATGCCAGTGACGATCAGTCCAACATACATCTTCTCGATCGCGAACGTCTGATACGAGTTCCAGATCAGGTAGCCGATGCCATTCTTCGCGGCGAGGAACTCGGTGCCGACGATCACCAGCAACGAGAACCCGAGCGCGAGGCGCAGACCGGAGAAGATCCCCGGCAGTGCTGCAGGAACCGCGACCGTGCGAATACGCTGCAACACACTCGCGCCCGCGTCGCGTGCGACATCGAAGTACCCCTGTTCGATCTCCAGGACTGCGCTCATTGTCGACAGCACGACCATGAACAGGACGCTGACAGCAACCATCGCGACCTTCGAAGTCTCGCCGATGCCGAAGATGATGATGACGAGCGGCAGAATGGCGATCTTTGGAACTGCGAAGAACGCTGCTGCGATCGGTGACACGACAGCACGCACCGGCCACCACAACCCCATCAGCACACCGATCAAAACTCCGGGCACGGCGGCGATGACGAACCCGGCCGCGACCCGTAGCATGCTGATCCGCAGATCGTCCCACAGCTGCCCGGACGAAATCAGCTTTCGTGCTGTCGTTTCGAGCGATGTCGGCGGCGGGAAGAAGAGCGGGTTGATCGTTTGTGTTCGGGCCAGGATTTCCCACGTCACAAGCACGACAACCGGCCCGAGCAGGGCCAGGATGAATCCCAGCCAGCGACGGCTCTCAGCGCCTCTCATGACGCCACCGCCGTCGGTGGCGCGGCAGATTCATCGCGCAGGAGCGACCAGATGTGCAGAAATAGCGTTGCGAACGTCGGGTCGGAGCGCACGGTCTCGATCGAGCGTGGTCGGGCGAACGGAACATCGATGTCCGCCTTGATCGTGCCGGGGCGCGAGCTCAGGACAATGATGCGGTCCGCCAGAATCATCGCTTCGTCGATTGAGTGCGTCACGAACATCACCGTCTTGCCGCTCTCCTCCCAGATGCGAAGGAGCTCGGATTGCAGGATCAGGCGTGTCTGCTCATCCAGTGCGCCGAACGGCTCGTCCATAAGCAACAGCTCGGGATCAACAGCGAACGCCCGGACGATTGCGACGCGCTGCCGCATGCCTTCTGAGAGCTGCGAGGGATAGGCATACAGAAACTCGCCGAGCCCGACCTGACGGAGTAACCGCTCTGCAATCGCTTCGCGCTCCTCGCGCGAAACGCCGCGCATCGCCAGGCCGTAGGCGGCGTTGTCGAGTACGGTCATCCACGGGAAGACGGAACGGCCCTGGAAGACCATCGCTCTCAGCGGCTTGTCATCCGAGTTGCGCTGAATCGCGATGCTGCCAGCGGTCGGCGAAACCAAACCGGACACAGCTCTGAGTAGCGTGCTCTTCCCGCAGCCGGACGGGCCAACGATTGCGCAGAACTGACTCTCCGGAATCGCCAGCGAGACGTTGTCAATCGCGGTGACCACCGAGCGCGCGAGTGGAAAGGTCACCTCCAGACTGCTGATATTGACTTTGTGGCTCGCGCTATCCGGCGAGTACATCGTCCCTCCGGTGGTTATTGTTCAGTGGCGACGCCGATTTCCTTAACTGCATTTTCGGCAAACGAGCGGTCGATCAGCGAGTTGACATCGAGCGGTTCGTCGTATTCGAGCAGGCCGCGATCAGCGAAGAATGTCTGCAAGGTGGCGAGATCGTCTGCGTGGATGTCGCCGTTCGGTTCGCAATAGGTGCGCGACGCCTCGCGAATCAGGTCCGGCGGCACATTCGTATGGGCTTCCAGGATCTCCAGGTTCTCGTCGCTGTCCCAGTCGTCACCCCACAGATCGCGGCAGCCGCGCAGCATGCCGGCCATGAAGCCGGTCACCAGGTCGGGAGAATCAGCGGCGAAATCCGGATTGACCCACACGAATGTCGGCTGGAAGTTCTCCGGGAAATTCGCGTCGAGGCGAACGATCAACCCCTGCTGCTCGGCTTGCGTAGCGATCGGCTCACCGAGCATCGCGCCATCGAGCGCGCCGGACGCCAGCGCCGCCGGCACGTCCGGGAATGGGAGCGTCTGGAGATCGACATCGCCGATAGTCAATCCATCTGTTTCCAATGCGGCGTTGAGCCAGTACTCAGTCGCGCCGCGCGCATTCACCGAAACCTTCTTGCCCTCCAGGTCACCCGGTGTGGTCAACTCGCCGCTGTCGTAGCGTTCCTTGGAGACGACGAGCGGCGTCGCTGCCTCACCGCGCTCGAAGTGCAGCGGCGAGATGAGTTTTAGATCGATGCCGCGCGCTACGGCGTTGAAGAAAGCTGGCCCGGTCCCACCGATGCCGATGTCAAAGTCGCCGTTGGCAGTCAGGACGACCATGTCAGATCCACCGGCAAGTGGCTCCAGGTTGACATCGAGGCCGTATTCCTCGAAGTAGCCCTTGTCGTGCGCGAGAGCGACCGGCGCGTAGATCAGCACCGGGATGAATCCGACTGTCACGGGAGTCAGTTCGGCGGGTGTCGATGTGTCGGCAGTCGCGTCGGTAGAGGAAGCAGTCGTCGCGGTCGAATCCGCTACTGGCGTCGATGTAGGATCCGAATCACCGCCGCACGCAGCGACCAGCATTCCCAGCATCACCAGAATCGTGAGCATACCAGCAGCACGGGTTCGCGTTCTCATCCGTAATTGGCGTCCCTTCGGGCTTGCTCGACCGAGCGTCTCTCGAAGTTCGGATATTGTTGGCGTAAGTCTAGCAGTGCCGCTATCGTTTGTGACTCGCTGCACAACTGAGATATTCCTGTGCACGGCTACAATCGGACTGTTCCGGATTGCTGCTTGCTCGAACGGAGAAGGTCCCGCTATGCGAGTGCGTATAGATCGCGACAAGTGTGTGGGTGCAGAGAACTGCGTCGTAACTGCTCCGTCGATCTTCGCGCTGGACGCGGACGGCAAGGCGCGCCTGCTAGAGATTCGCGAAATGAGTGCTGACCTCGTCTGGCTGGCGGCCGAATTGTGTCCGACTGAAGCGATCATCATTGAGGCCGATGACGGCGAGCAGCTGTATCCATGACAGTGCCAGCGACAACTCCGCAGTTACCGGGCCGTGAGCGCGAGCTAGCTGATGCAGTAGCCGTCCTTGGTGCATCGGCTGCTGGTCAGTTGCGCGTCATGGTACTGACCGGCGAGCCGGGCATCGGCAAGTCGCGGCTACTGGATGCTATCGAGACGCTGGCCGTTGCGCGGGGCTTTCAGACAGTGCGGACTGTCTGCGACGAAGAGTCGATGCCGGTTGCATTTGCTCCGTTGCAACAGGTAGTCGCCGAGCTTGGGCAATCGGCGGGTCTCGAAGAGCACTCGGAATCGCTTGCTGAGCATCTGCGCCGGTTGCCGCGCGAGGCGACCGAGCCGGAGCTGCGCCTGGCTGCCACCGATTACATCGCGCGGGTGATTCGAGCACGCAGTGCGGGTCAGCCGGTTGCGATCCTGATCGATGACGTGCAGTGGCTTGACGAGTCGAGCGCCTCGGTGTTGCGGCGCTTGATCCGAACCGTTCGTTATGTGCCTGTGACGCTCGTTGTCGCCTACCGCGGTGATGACCCGCGGGTGACCGGTGCCGGCGATCGCTTCATCAGTCAGGTTTCGTCCGACCCGGTGTGTCGGTTGGTTCCGTTACGGAGACTACCCGATGACGCGACGCGCTCAATCGTCGCGACGCACCTCGGGACGTCGTCTGACGAGGTGGCCGCGCTGAGCGACGAGATTCAGCGACAGTCCGAAGGTGTGCCGCTCTACGTCGTAGAGCTGATAAGCCATTTGCAGCGCTCCGACCTGCTGACGCGCAGGAATGGGCAGTGGCATGCCGACGCAGCGCAGATTGAAGGCATGCCCCTAAACATTCGAGCCCTGCTGGATCAACGGTTGGACCGTCTGGGCGACACACACCGCGATGTGCTTGAGGTTGCGGCAGTGCTCGGGTCAGACATCGAAGACGGAACACTGAGAGCGGTTGTCGATCTCTGCGCGCCGCATCTGGCGGAACACATCGACGACGCGCTCGCTCGCAGCGCAGAGCTGGGGCTTATTCTTGAAGATACGCGCGCAGACTCGACCGCAAGCCGATTTGGCCATCAGCTGTATCGGGATCGCCTGTACGCCGGTACCGGGCACGGCACGCGACGATCGATCCACGATGCCGCCGCGACCGTCCTTGAAGCGACAACTGCGAATGGAGAACAGGTAGAGCGCGTCGCGTATCACGCGATTCGAGGTCGTGACCCACTTGTCGGCGTTCACGCGGCTCGTCGCGCTGCACGGGCCGCCGCCGATATCCACGCCTGGGAAGATGCCGTGCAATGGATTGACGTTGCGATTGACTTGCTCAGCAGCATGCCGCCGGGCGACCCAATCGAACGTCCAGCACGAGCTGATCAGCAGATAGCGCTGGCGATTGAACGTGACACCTACGTGGCCGTCGTTGGCGATCCCACCGCGCGGCAGTCGAGCGCCGAGATTCTGGAACGCCTGGCGATCGAAGCGGCAACAGCATCCAGACGTTCCGAGCTGCTCGTGCGTGCCACACGTGGAATGGTCGCTGGAGGTGCGCTCGACCGAGCGAAGAAGCTCGCCGCACAGCTCGCAGGTCTGGCCGACGACGAGGAGATCGATGAGACGGCGCAGCTCTGGATTGCTGTTGGCGAAGCGGCTATCGGCAGGTCGATTGGAGAACCAGCGCCGGTGCGGTGCGCCGTTGATGGTCTGCAGCGAGCACGCAGTGCGTTTCATCGCGCCCTGTTTCTTGTTCCCGAGACGCCGACCAGCATCAGAGGATCGCTGCTTCAAGAGCTTGGTGTCGTGGAGGCGGCGCTGGCTGATCGTGGATTGCTGGAGCGACGTGTCGCGCACGAGAGGCTGCGGGCAGCGCTGGATGTTTACCGCCTGGCGAAAGACCGACGCGGCGAGACAACGATCCTGATCGCGCTCGCCTATCGCCGGAACATCGAAGCTGACCGCCCAACTAGTGGCAACTCAGACCGCTTCGTCTCATTTCTCGAAGAGATCCGCCGGTTGCGTGCTGCCGAGCACCGGATCGTTGGTGCCACCGACCAGCCGCGTGCGGAGGCGCTCTCGCTCCTTTCGACTCAGCTCTACTGTCGAACGAAAGGCTGGTACGAGTTGGCGCTCGAACGTGGGGCACAGGCTCGCCGGTGGGCCGATGAATCACGCGATCCTCGCGTCGGCGCGATGGTCGAGATCGCGCTGTCAGAGTGCAATTGGCTGGTTGGGCGGGGTGCGCGCGCCCTCGAGCATGCGGAGCGTGCGCTCGCTGCGCTCGATCAGCTCGCGGCTCATCCGAGCGCCGACAGCCTTTTGCACTGGCAGGCTTTGGCGGCCAGGGTCCGCGCGCATCTCGCAATGGGCGACACTACCCGCGCGACGCACCTTGCACGGCAAGCTGCATCGGATGAAGGCAATCGTCGTGGCGCGACGACGGGCCAGGTTGAAGCGCTGCTCGTTGAAGCTCTGGAGGCCAACAGGCACATCGACGAGGCGCGGGCGCTGGCTGAGGGCGAGTTGCGCGGGGCCGTGGGCCTGTCGTCCGGCACCATCTGGGACATCCAGCTGGACCTTGCGCTGTCTCGCATGGCGCTGGTTAGTGAGGATGGACGTTCGGCTGTCGGCCACGCCGCCGCCGCTGCGGCACGCCTGACCGAGCGCCGCACTCCGTTTGTCTGGCTGCGCCTCGCGGCCGGGACTGCCCTCGTCGCGTCACTGCTGGCAACCGGGCATGAGCGCGAGGCACGCGATGCTGCGCGCGATCCGGCCGAGCTCGCCGCGACAGTGCTCAGCCGCATTTCCGACCCGACCCTCTGGGACGAGACGGCCAGCGCCGCACCATATCTGGCGGATTTCCTGCGCATCATCGAGCCTCGCTGGCCCGACCTCATGCCGAAACCGATGCAAGCTACGCCGGAAATCTCGCACCCACTCACGGCGCGGGAGCTGGAGGTCATGCGACTCGTTGCGTCGGGACGCTCGAATCAGGAGATCGCCGACACGCTGTTCATTAGCGTCAAGACAGTGGCCCGTCATCTGACCAATGTCTACACAAAGATCGGCGCAGAGAGTCGGACACAGGCGGCGGCATGGGCGTATCGGAATCGCATCGTCTGACGAGGAGGGATTCACATGCTGTTACGCAAGGTCGACACCGGCTGGATAGCGATCACGCAGCCCGCTCATGCGCGTCTTTCGGCGCAGATCGCTGCGGCTTGGGACGCCGAGTGGGCCGCCCCGGTCACGCCGCGAGATGGCGTCGTCGCCGGAACACTTCTCCACGACATCGGCTGGCTCGACTGGGAATCATCCCCGACACTGAACCCGGAGACTGGGCTGCCGCACACGTTCCTGCAATTGTCTGTTACCGTGCATATCGGGATGTGGCGCACCGCTGCGCAGCGCGCGCTCGCGTTCGGTCGATATCCGGCGCTGCTCACGTCGATGCACGGCACGCGACTCTACGGGTCGCGCGATCTGAGTTCTCTGCCCGAGGGCGACGCGGCGTTAATTCGCGAGTTCCTGGCTGACGAAGCAGCTCGGCAGGGTGCGTTGATCGATTCGCTGCGAGCCGAGCCCTCGACTGCAGCGTCGGTGGAGGCCGAGCAGTTGGCGGTCAATAGTCAGTACGTCGCGCTGTGGGATGCGATGTCGCTGGCCATCTGCGGCGGAATCCGCGATGAGCGCTCGTTCAATCAGGTTCCGTCGGACGGAGAAGCATCTTCGATCCGAGTTCTCCCGGAGAATGGGCGAGAACGTCTAAGGCTGGACCCCTGGCCGTTCCGCGATGCCGCAGTCTCATTGACGTTCGACGCACGCCACATCGGCTCCACCTTCAACGATGAGGAGCAGATGCGGCGTGCGTTGAATGACTCTGTCTGGATTCAGGAATCGGTCGAGCTTGTCCCCGGCCCCTAGGGCATGAGACGCGTCAGGGCTTGCGCGCACCTTCAAACTGGTACGCGCCAGCGTACGTCGCCGTTGTTGACGCGGTCAGGCCGTGAAACACCAGCTGGCAGATGCGCGCGTTGCGAACGACCGTGAAGCCGGCCGGATTGTAGACGACCAGCAGCGACATCCCGCGTCCGGAATACCCCGCATCCCAAACCGCTGTGTGAAGCGCAACGCCTGATCGCAACAGGCTGGAGCGCGGGCGGGCGTACGCCATCAACCATGGCGGCAGGTTTACTGTCTCGTTGAATCGCACCTGATACGCGCCGGGTGCCAGAAACAGGCTGTCATCTGCGCCATACGCGATGTCTTCAGTGTCGGGCAGCACCCGGTTTGCACTGGTCAGTCCCAGCAGTCCCGCACCCTGAAATCGGGAGACCGTATCGAGCGTGATGTCGATGCCATTCGCTTGCAACTGGTCGTCCACGTCGATGAGACCCTCAAGCAGAGGTGGCGTCGATTCGAGGAGCGCCTCAATATCCTGGCGGCTCAGAACTCCGGTTGTCGGCTCCATGTCATCCCCTGTCCTCGGTCCGCGTCTCCACATATGTACGTACACTCTATCGTTGGCGGGTCGCGCCCGTCAATTCAATCGCGTAGGATCTGCATGCCGGGCATTCCGGCGGACGTGAGGGGTCGAGAGGGCAACCATGGGCGAGCTGCGGAAACCCCGCTTCTATCAGGCATCCATTGATGAGATTCGCGCCGGTGAAACGACCGACGTCTACTTCATTCGCACTGAGCAGATCATCCGCGAGGCTAATCTGGACCGGCACGTGCGTGCTGAGTTCTCGATCAAGGGCTTGCCACACAACTATCCGTGGGCGGTTTTCGCTGGCCTGGAAGAAGTGCTGGCGTTGCTCGACGGGCTCGATATCAATCTGCGCGGCATTCGCGAGGGCACGGTGATCCGTCCGCATCAGCCGATCATGGAGATCGAGGGCTCGTACCTCTCGTTTGCGCGGCTGGAGACAGCCATCCTCGGGCTGATCTGCGAGGCGTCCGGTGTCGCAACGAAGGCCGCCCGCATCCGCACCTTCGCGCGCGATCGTATTCTGGCCAGCTTCGGTGCGCGCCGCATGCACCCGGCCATTGCTCCGGTAATCGAGCGCGCTGCGTTCATTGGCGGCTGCGACGGCGTGAGCGTTGTCAAGAGCGCCCGCGAACTGGGGGAAGACCCGACCGGTACGACGCCGCACGCGTTGATGCTGATCGTGGGGGATACCGTCAAAGCAATGCAGCTCTTTGACGACCTCATCGAGCCTGGTGCGCAGCGCATCGCGTTGATCGATACGTTCGAGGATGAGAAGTTCGAGGCGTTGCGCGTTGCCGAAGGTTTGGGCGAGCGCCTCAACGGCGTCCGGCTCGACACGCCGGGCTCGCGTCGCGGGAACTTCGCTCAGATACTCCGCGAGGTCCGCTGGGAACTCGATCTGCGTGGATTCCAGCACGTGCGCTTGCTGGCCAGCGGCGGACTGGATGAGCGCGAGGTCGCCGACCTGTACGACTTCGTTGACGGTTACGGGGTCGGCACCAGCATCGCGAACGCACGAACCATCGACTTTGGTATGGATATCGTCGAGATCGAGGGACGACCTGTATCGAAGCGCGGCAAGATGAGTGGCGGAAAGCAAGTGTGGCGCGACCCGAAAACGCTGCTCGATGTCGTTCTGCCGTTGGGCAGCGATCCGGCGGAATCATCGCGCGAGCCGATGCTCAATCCGATCATTGACCATGGCACCTTGCTTGATCCTGTGCCGGATCCCCATGCGCTGCGTCAGTTCGTCCTCGACCAGTTAGCCATTGTCGGCGGCGAGATCGTGCCGAAGAACGAGGATGATTAGCGTTTGTCCTTGTCTTCAGCAGCTTCCTGCTCGGCGAGGGCAGCGGCGATCTCCTTCGCGATGTCGGCCGGCATTGGCTCGATGATCTGGGGATAGAGTCGGCGGCCGAATTGTTCAATCATGATGGCTTGTGTCGGGCAGGCCCGGGCAGCTGCGAAAAGCTCCTTTGCTTTGGCGGTCTCGCCTGCTTCCAGATCGTAGACGGCTTTATTCGTGTCTTCGTCGATGGTGATGATGCCCGGCGCGAGCACCGCGCAACGGCCAAATCCGACGCATCGATTCGGGTCAATCCGAACGCTGAGCGTATTCATGCATTGCTCCTGTTCTGCCTTGACCGTCCCGGTCGAAGGCGTCCTCACTGGCAGGTCTATCAGAGTGCGTAGGAGCAGGCAACGTGGTTGACGTTGGCGAGCGCCGCCTGCAAAGATCACAGCACGCCGGATTTGACCGGCGCTGGTGGACGGAGCCCTCGTGACGAAGTCTGCGCGTGCGAACGAGATTCGGATTGGCGAAGCATTGCGGCTTCAGCCGGTGCTCGATCCCAAGCCCTGGGGCGGTCGGCGGTTGGAACGCTACGGCAAGACCCTGCCCGATGGCCCGATCGGTGAATCCCTCGAAAGCGGCAACGAATCACACATCGTTGGCGGTCGGTTCGATGGGATGACGCTCGGTCAGCTGTCTGATCGATACCCCCAACAGCTTCTCGGATCGCGCGGTGTCATTGCCACCGGAGAGGTCGGTGGATTCCCGCTACTGGTCAAGTTGCTCGACGCGCAGCAGGATCTGTCGATTCAGGTGCATCCGCCGGATGACTTAGCCCCGAGTGGAAGCCGCGGAAAGACCGAGGCATGGCTGATTCTGGAGTCCGAGGTTGGCGGGAGTCTTGTCACCGGTGTCACCGGCGCAATTGACATCGCGCGAATTGAGGCTCAACTCGCCCGTGAGGAAGTGCGGCGCGGCGACGTGCTCTTCGTCGAGGCCGGGACCGTTCACGCCATCGGTGCCGGGGTGCTGCTCTATGAAATCCAGCAGGCAAGCGACGTCACCTATCGATTGTACGACTGGGGACGTCCGCGCGATCTGCACCTTGACCGCGGGCTGGAAGCTGCATCGCCCGATCTCCGCGCTCGGCACGTCACTCCGTTGCATCGGAACGACTCGACGGAGGTCCTTGTCGCCTGTCGCCATTTCCTTCTTGAGCGCTGGCGCGTTGGCGCGGCGCGGATTGCTGCGGGTGACGGTCAGTCTTGCCGCGTTCTTACGGTGATCGAAGGTTCGGCAACAATCGGTGATCTGGCATTGCGGTGTGGCGATAGTGTCGTGTTGCCGGCCGACCTGCTCGCGACGCCTATCAGTGGCGAGGCTGCAGTGCTTGTCGCGTCGATTCCAGACGTTGAGACTGATGTGATCGACCCACTTCGCGCGGCAGGCCATTCAGACGCCGATATACGGAACCTGGGAGTGAACATACGGTGACGAGCTCAACGTCATATCGCTGGATGCGTCGATGCCTTGAGATGCTGTACGACGACGTGAGTGATGATGACGCGCGCCAGATGCTGACGAATCCGGATGTTCGGGATGCGCGATACGCACAGTTCGCGCCGGCACTGGAGGAAGCAGGAATGCCGGTTGGCATGCTTGCATCGAGCGAAGGCCAGAGCCTGGGCGTCGCGATTCTGGCGCTGCGGTTGCGCTTCCCCCGACAGGATGGACTCGATCGGGTCGACCTCAATATCGCAATGCGCGAAGGGCGTGTTTAGCTGGTCTCGTCGAGCGTGAATTTCGGCGGCAACTGGCGTTTGTGCTCGGAGCCGCGCACCATGCGCTCGACGTTCTGCACGGCTTCTGGCTCTGCATCGGGCTTTTCACCGGCGGCGAGCGCAGCGCGGATACTGTCGAGGACCGCATAGGAGATCCCCATCTCTTCCTCGTCGGTCTGGCCCTCCCAGAGCCCAGCGCTCGGCTGCCGGTCAATGATCGGCTGCGGTACGCCGATCTCGCGCGCGACGTCGTAGACCTGATGCTTGTAGATACCGGCCAACGGCAGGAGATCGACGCCCGAATCACCGTACTTGGTGAAGTAGCCGACCATCAGCTCGCTGCGATTGCCGGTGCCGACAACAGCGCGACCGAGCGTATTCGCGAGATAGTAGAGCGTGATCATGCGCAGACGGGGCTTGATGTTGGCTCGCGCGAGCTGGGTCCCCTCCGGCAGCAACGGCATGAACGCATCGACCACGCTGGAGAGATCGACCGTGCGTTGCTCGATGCCGAACGCCTGGGCGGTGAGCTCCGCGTCGCGCGCATCCTGCGGCAACGAGTGCGCCGGCATGATGACGCCGAGGACGTTCTCCGGGCCGAGCGCGCGGGCGCACAAGCCGGCCACAACTGCAGAATCGATCCCGCCACTCAGGCCAAGCACGACGCCACTGACCCCGGCTCGCTTCACCTCAGTCGATATCCACTGCTCGATTTGCTCAGCAATGCTCACATCTGGCTCCCGCTGCATACCTGATCGCACGACGATTCGCCGCGTTTTCGGCGACCTCATCAACGTACCAGTATCGCCGGAGTCGTCAAGTAGCCCGCAGCGATCAGCAGCGTTCCGCGATGCCCCGCATCCTTTGGCTGCGTCGTTCGTTGTACAGATTGCAGGGACGTGGTCGTCAACGTGACGGCCCGGGGGGACGGACGGGATCGGTAACTGGCATGTTCGGTGTCGTTGCACTCGTAGCGGCGGGGATTCTCACAGTTCTTTCGATGCGCTCGATGGCGCTGGCGTTCGCCAGCACGGTGGGCGCTCACGCGCCTGATCGTGGCGCACCCGAGCGATCGCACCGTATCGCGCGCGGCTATCTTGCGTCGGGCGAGGCAGCCGTCCTCGTGTTCGATATCCTCATGTCGATCGGGATTGCGCTCCTCATTGTTGGGCTGACGGCGACTGCTGCGTTGCCGGGTCGCTTGATGGCCGGCGCACTCCTCGCTCAGGTAGCGGTCCTCTGCTCGTTGGTTGCGCCACCAATGGTTGTGTCGTACCGACAAATTGATGTGCGTCCGGTCGCGATTGCGCTGTGCATCGCCCAACTCGCCAATGTCGTCTTCTTCGTGCGGGCGATCGAATCTCTGCTGTAAAGCTATTCTGAAACTGCAGGGCGCTGCCGACGCTCGTTGCTCGCTCGCCACTGGACGAGCGGAGCGTCCGGATCGCTAAGCGTTTCGAGCCACGATTCGTCGCCGATGGTCGTTGGACCGCCGTGTCCGGCGTAGATCGTTGTTGCTTCAGGAAACGCTGCGAGGCGGCGCACGCTCACACCGAGCGCTTCGATGGATGATCCAGGCTCGGCAGTGTGACCGGCCCCACCCTTCAGCAGGGTGTCACCAGTGAACATAACATCCAGCGACGGTACCCAGAGCGTGATGCTCCCGGGAGTGTGTCCGGGGGTCTGCAGCACATGGATCTCCAGATCGCCAATGGCCAGGCGCTCGCCTTCGCGAAGCGGTCGATCGATCCGCACTGGCTCAACAATGAACGGCAGTGCCAGTCCTTGCCCGTGCGGGTCGGACATCATGTACTGATCGGCCGGGTTGCCGGCGATGGGGACACCAAGGTCATGAATACGCGACATGTCGGTGATGTGGTCCCAGTGCCCGTGCGTCGCAATGGCCAAACGGAGTGGCGCATCCAGGGCTTCGGCGGACTCTAGCGCGGCGCGCCATGCATCGCGCGGTGCGTCGATGATGATTGCGCCAACGCCCGGCACGATCAGTGCGTAGCACATTGTGTGGAGTGGTCCGCCGACAAATCGGCGCACAACTGGAGCGTTGGTACCCTGCGACATGCGACTTCCCCCTCAACCCGTTCCGTGTGCCATTGTACGGCGACAGTTAATGAACCGCCCCGACGTTGGCGTCGGGGCGGTTCTTCACGGGAAGGGTATTGGGGGTGGAGGGTTGCAGTGGGTGGGGAACCACTGCACTTTAGATAAGCGACGAATCACAGAACCGTTACGGTTCCTTTGCTACGAGTTCTTTGTGGTACGTTGTGCTGGCAGCGGGTGTGTGAGAAGCCATCCGGTTTCAGCAATCTATCTCGTACGCAGCGCAACAGGCTGACCTGATTGACGGCGGTAATCCCGACCGGGAAGGGAAGAACGCAACGATGTCGATGGTCATGGAAGAGATGACGAAGACAGAACGTGTCATGGCCGCAGTGATGGGCGAGGAAGTGGACCGCATTCCCGTCTGCTTCTGGCATCACTTCAAGCCGGAAGGTTCCGGTCGTCGGATGGCGGAAGCCACACTCGAGTTCTTCGAGGCTGAGTTCGACCTCGATATCCTGAAGATCATGCCCGACCTGCCATATCCGTTCCCGCGCCGGAGTGTGCGTGCGCCTGAAGACTGGCGGCTTGTTGAGCCGGTGGATATGGTCCGGTCGCGCTTTTTCCACCAGCGTGCTGTTGCCATCCAGGCGCTCCGCGATGCCGTCGGCTATGAGACGCCAATCATCATGACTGTGTTCTCGCCGCTCTGTGAAGCGCTCCACTTTACCGAAACGAAGGAACTGTTCCTGGAGCACGCGCGGAAGCACCCGGGCGTGGTCCATGAAGCGTTGGCAACCATCGCCGAGAACCTGCGGGCTCACATCCAGGATTGTGTCGATTCTGGAGCAGACGGCGTGTTTTTCGCGCTGCAAGGCTGCACCAGCGCGATGATGACCCCTGAGGAATATCGCGAGCTGGGGCGACCGTACGACCTGCTGGCGCTGCAGGGCGCGCGCGACAGCTGGCTGAACGTCCTGCATGTCCATGGCGACCGTGACCTGTTCTTCGACGATGTACTCGACTATCCGGTGCAGGTATTGTCGTGGTCGGATCGCCTCGCCGGGCCGAGCCTGGCCGAAGCGCGATCGAAGACGGACCTGTGCCTCATGGGTGGCTGGCACGAATTTGGCGCGCTTTCCAACGGGCCGGAAAACGAGATCCGGCGCGAGGCGGAAGACGCGATCGGCCAGACTGGAGGCCGCAAGTTCATTCTCGCCAACGGCTGCTCGGTGCCAGACGACACTGATCCGCAGTGGCTGCACATCGCGCGCGACATGGTTGACGAGCTGGAGTTGCCCACCGAATGACATCCACAGCACCGACAGACCAGGGATCTCGCGGCGTGATCGTGGCGCTGATCCCGGACGTCTTCTTTTCGGTTAACGTCCGCTCGACGATACTGCGCCTCGGGTATCAGGCAGTGTTGGCCAAGGGCGTTGATCAACTGTCCCAGGGGCAGAGCGCGCGACTTGTCATTGTCGATGGGACTGCGATCAGATCAGCCGAGGACTGGGATGCGCTCGGTCTGCTCAGCGCCGCTGGAACGCCGGTGCTCGTGTTTGGTCCGCACAAGGATGTTGATGTGCTGCGCGCTGCGAAGCAGGCCAACGTTACTCGTGTCGTTGCGAACAGCCTGTTTCACCGCGAAATGCCCAACCTCATCGAACGCTACGCCCTCGCCGAGGACTAGCGAACGACTGGGTTGACGAGGAGTGTCTGCGTCTCGGTGCGGTTGCCGTTCACCAGAACGGTGATCGTGTACTCGACCGGCCCGTTCTCGCGCGTCGGGACATCTACGCTCAGCGGCACCGCTATCCAGCCCTCTTCGCGGGTCTGCCTCGGCAGGCGCTCGTTTGAGTAGAGACTTCCACGCCGATGAAGACGGACCTCGACGACATCGTCGCGGGTGAGGTTCTCGACTTCCATCGCGAGCCACAGATCGGCGGTTCCGTCTTCCCGCGAATCCCAGATCGTGATGTCGTCGCCGAGCGGCACATTAGTGCGCGGGTTCACGCGGTCAGTCACGACGAGATCGGTGATGCGCACCGCGTTCGCCAGTGCAGGCGTCACGGTTGGAGTTGGCTCCTCGACTGGAACGCTGCCGGCCTCGGTGATTTCGAACGGTACCGTGCGAGCCTCGACGCCGTTCAGCAGCAACGTCACGGAGTAGTTGCCCTCGGGCAGCGAGCCATCCGGGCGTAGCGTGAACGTCAGCATCCGTGGGTCTTCGGTCGGATCGGGAGCGAGCTGATCGATCAGCACATCGCCACGGAACCAGAGCGTCGTGACTGTCCAGCCGTCCGGCTCAACCATGCGCGAGACACGGGCGCGAAATGTTAGCTCTTCGCTATCGGCTGGGAATCGGGTGCGGACGCCGACCGGTTTCCCGATGTTGTCGAACCCTGTCGCAAACGCGGCCTCGGCGATCGCCTTCGCCGGATCGCCCTTGCCAACGCGGAACAGGAATCGATCGAACTTCTGGTTGTCGATCAGCAGCTCGACGGCGTAGGTGGCGTCCGGCTTCAGTGCAAACGGCGGTTGATACGCGAGCGCAACCCAACTCGGACTGTCCTGTGTCTCAATGGTCATGTCGTCGCTCTGGGCGATGATCTGCTCGTTCTCCAGCCAGTAGGCGCGCAGCGGCGTCCCCGGCGGGAGTCCCTGCACGTGCACACACAGGAAAATCTGGCGGGCGGTTTCCGACACGACCGTCGTCTCGGCGAGCGGAGCATCACTGTCATCCACGCGTGTGGACAGCACGACTCGATCGACTGTTACGGGAACGGTAGTTGGTGTCGCAACCGGGCTGGCGGCCAGATCGACGGCGGTCGCTGTCGGCAGCGCTGTGGGTGTAGGCGGATTCGCCTCGGGAGTCTCACGAATGATGCGTGGCGTCGAGCAGCCAACCAGAAGCATGACGAGCATGCTCATCAGCAGCGTCTCAGCTGCCAGGCGGCTTCCGATAGACGCCAAAGGCGTCCTGATATTCGTCTGCGACCTCCTGGGCCGTCTTGTGAACATAGATCCTCGTGGTCGCCGGTGATGCATGCCCCAGCAGTGTCTGAACTGTCGATTCTCTGACGCGGCGTCGCACGAGCTCTGAAGCGAGGCCGTGTCGGAACGAATGGGGCGTGATCTCAGCTTCAACGCCGGCAGCAGTGCTTAGTTCGGCGACAATGTGCTCAACAGTGCGGGGCGAAATGTTTCGACCCGGCTCCCCAAGTTTGTCACGTCCGGAGAACGCAGGAAAGGCACCAGTTCCCCGGCCCTGATCGCCTCGGGCTGTCCAGTAAACGACGAGCGCCTCGGCTGTGGCTGCATCGAACAAGACGGTTCGGCTCTTGCCGCCTTTGGCGCGGTAGATCGACGCCTCTCCGCGCTCGAGGTCAATGTCGCGTCGCCGTAGTGCACAGAGCTCTGAGACACGAACGCCGGTTCGATACAGAAACAGGATCATCGCCCTGATCTTCAGGCGCCGTAGCTCAAGGTGCGGCTTCGTGGCGTGCGGCATCGCAAGGACGTGTTCAACGATTGTCTCAATGTCGTCGAGGTGGATATCCGGCGGCGGCGGTGTAAACCGCGGCATCATCGCTCGCACGCGTGTCCGCAGCTTGTCGTTGGGCAGATCGGGGTGGAAGTCGTAGGCCGCCAGGTACGCATACCACTTCCGCACAGCAGCGAGCTGCGTCTGAACGGTCCGCATTCGCGAGACTTCTTCCGGAGTTCGCAGATCCCGAGGCATCTCCCGCGAGACAAACGCAGTGACGTGCTCGATCGAAAGGTCGGTCACTGGCGTGGTTTGCGGATCGAGGCCGAAGTCATCTTCGACAATCGTCAGGAAGCGGCGGATCGAGTAGTCGTACGTGCGACGAGAGCGCGGCGAAAGGCGCAAATCCTCGTCGATAAAGCGCCGATGAGCATCGGCGATGGTCATCTCGTTGCCCGCTGAACCTGCTGATTGTGACTGATCACTGTGTACGTACATGTACGAACTATAGGATCAGTCATGGAAAAGAGCAACCTGACCTCGTGGCTGCCCAAGTGGACAGGGTGCAACCATGTCTGCTGGCCCCCCTATTCCGACCATATGGCTGACGCGGATACGCGGTCGGCTGATTAGGCTGAATGCACTGAGGAACTCGCCTCAGCTCGACAACGACGTCGATGTCTGAGAGGACAGCCATGCTGCTGGTTATTGCGTATCTGTTGTTTATCGCCTACGCCGCCGGGCTATTCGTCTACGCTGCTGTACGCGAACGGTCGTTTGCGGCGATCGGCATTCTGGTGTCGATGGTCGGGCTGCAGTTTGCACTGTTTGAGACAACGATGCCCATTGTTGGAATCGCCATCGCGGGTGTTGGATCGGCTGCTGATTGGTCGCGATCTGATCGACTCGATAACCCCGCGCCTCGCCCTGGCCGTCATTCAGCGTCGTCGCGGCAGCGCGATGTCGGCGCAGCCACGACGTGCCGGCAACCCGCTTTCGGAGTTCTGAAAGCAGGTTGCGCGACATGCTTTGAGAGGTTAATCGGTCTTAGCCCCGTACCGATACGAACCCTCGTGCGCGTGCTGCAGATAGGCAGTCAGCAAGTCGATTGCGGCCTGAATGTCAGCAGTCGAGCACATCTCGTTGACGGTGTGGACGTAGCGCGTTGGGATCGACAGCGTGACCGCCGGGACACCGGTGCGCGTGCGCTGGACTGCGCCAGCGTCGGTTCCGCCGCGTGGCAGGATCTCCATCTGGTGAGTAATGTCGGCGCTCCGGGCGACCTCCCGCATATGCTGGACGAGCGCGTAATTGGAGATTGTTGACGAGTCCATCAGCTTGATCGCCACGCCGTCGCCGAGCTTCGTCACCGCGTCCTGTTCGGCTGCGCCGGGGATGTCCATCGCGAGCGTCACGTCGAGCGCAATACCGATGTCTGGATCAACGCCGTAGGATGAAGTGATTGCGCCACGCAAGCCGACTTCTTCCTGTGTCGTAGCGACCGCGACGATTTCAGCCGATGTTGCCTCGCTCAGGGTGCGCAGTGCCTCCAGCATCTGGAAGACGCAGATCCGGTCGTCGAATGCCTTGCCGATGACGTTGTTGCCCAGCGGCTCGACAGTGCGCTGCATCGTCACCATGTCGCCAACTTCGACCAGGGCGCGGACCTCATCGCCGGACAGGCCGACATCGACGTACAGCTCGTCGATGCGCGGTGGCTTTACATCGCCGGGATCGAGCAAGTGGATCGGCTTGGCCGCTGTCGTCAGCACGCCCAGCAATGTCTCGCCGGCATAGCCGTGGACGAGAACGCGCTGCGCCGGTAACACCCGTGGATCGAAGCCACCGACCGGGTGGATGCGGATGAAGCCGCGGTCATCGATGTGCTTGACCAGAAATCCGATCTCGTCCATGTGCGCCAGAATCATGACCCTCGGGCCGCCTGTACCCTTCTTGACACCGATGACGTTGCCAAGAGCATCAACCGAGATGTCGTCAACGAGCGGACGCATCTCCTCGATGACAATGTCGCGAATCGTGCCTTCACGTCCGGCGATGCCTGCAGACTCGCAGAGTCGTTTGAGCAGGTGGAGATTCAATGTATGTCCGCTGGCCATAAGCCCTCCCTGATAGTGTCGATAACGCTGCCGAATCGAGATCGTGTCGGACTCTAGCAGCGTCGCGGATGACCCGTCAATCGCGACGCTGCCGTCGATTGCTCCCGACCGATTACACTGGCCGACAATTGCGCAATGGTGCGGAATCAACAGTGATCGCAGTGGAGCAGGGGGCGACGTGGCGTTCGATACTTCCAGGGCGCGTGCAGAAACGCCGGGTGCAGACGAGGTCGTGCATTTCAATAACGCAGGTTCGTCGCTGATGCCGCAGGTGGTGCTGGACGCGCAAATCGAGCATCTGCAGCTTGAGGCACGCATCGGCGGGTATGAGGCCGCTGCAGTCGCCGCGGATCGTGTTGGCCACGTCTACGACGCGGCTGCTGACCTGATTGGTGCAAGGCCGGATGAGATTGCCATCATCGAGAATGCCACTCGGGCGTGGGACATGGCCTTCTACAGCATTCCGTTTCAGCCCGGCGATCGCATCCTGACCGCTCGCGCTGAATACGGTAGCAACTTCATAGCGCTACTGCAGGTCGCAGAGCGCACCGGCGCGACCGTCGAAGCCGTGCCGAACGACGAACACGGTCAGCTCTCAGTCTCGGCGCTGCGCGACATGATCGATGACCGCGTTCGGCTGATCGCCATGACGCACGTGCCGACAAATGGCGGGCTGGTGAATCCCGCCGCGGAGGTTGGAGCAATCGCGCGCGACGCGGGGATTCTCTACCTGCTGGATGCCTGCCAGTCCGTCGGGCAATTGCCGGTCGATGTCGGCCGCATCGGCTGCGACATGCTCTCTGCGACCGGCCGGAAGTATCTGCGCGGACCGCGCGGCACCGGCTTCCTGTACGTCCGCCGTGACGTGATTCCCACGCTGGAGCCGCCATTCCTCGACAACCACGCTGCCGTCTGGATGTCCCCGGACACATATACGGTGCGTGAAGACGCCCGACGATTCGAAAATTGGGAGACGAACTACGCGGCCAAGATCGGCCTCGGCGCGGCGCTGGACTACGCAAGTGCTTGGGGAGTTGACGTAACCTGGGCGCGAATTCAAGTGCTTGCCGACCGATTGCGATCGGGGCTGGACGCTCTTGCCGGCGTCACGGTACGCGACCTCGGTGTCGAGCGCTGCGGAATCGTCTCGTTCACGGTTGATGGAGTGGGCGGGCAGGACATCAAGGAGCGCCTTGCGGCGCAATCGATCAATGTCACCGTGTCACGACCACCATCGACGCGCCTCGACATGGAAGACCGCGGGCTGGCAGAGGTGGTTCGTGCTTCCGTGCACTACTTCAACACTGAGGCGGAAGTGGATCGGTTTGTACAAGCAATCGACGGTTTGCGCTGATCGCGCTTCACGCTCTCGACGCGGAGCCTGAAGGCAGGTATTCTGCCGCGTGGATACTGAGATCGAAACAATGAGGAGGAACGCGTGAGCGCAAGGAAGTTCCCACTGATTTTTGACGGTCATAACGACACCGTCCTGAGCATGGCTGGTGGTCGTTCCATCTTCGAGCGATCGGATGAGGGACACATTGACCTGCCACGCGCTGAAGAAGGCGGTCTCGGCGGCGGATTCTTTGCCGTCTTTCTCACTGATCCACAGCCCGAAGTTGAACCGGATGCCGACCCGGAAGCGCTGGCCAATGCGGCAATGACTCGCTACCTCGACGCGGCGAATCGACCGCCAATGATGGAGCTGGGCTATGCGCAGGAGCATGCGATGGCGCACCTCGCACGCCTGTACCGTGCCGAGCGCGAGTCTGACGGCAAGATCCGCATCGCTCGCACCGCAGCCGAGCTCCAGCGCAACCTGGACGAAGGCGTCTTCACGATGGTGCTGCACTTCGAGGGCGCCGAACCGCTGGACACGAACGGTGATGCGCTGGAGGTCTTCTATCAGGCAGGTGTGCGCTCACTCGGCTTGACCTGGAGTCGCCAGAATCGCTTCTCCGAGGGCGTGCCGTTCCGCTTCCCCAGCAGCCCCGACATCGGCGATGGCCTCACCGACGCTGGCAAGCAGCTCGTCCGCGACTGCAATCGACTCGGTGTGATGATCGACCTGTCGCATCTGAACGAAAAGGGCTTCTGGGACGTGGCCAAGATCAGCGATGCTCCGCTGGTCGCGACCCACTCAAACGCCCACGTTGTTTGCGAGAGCCCGCGCAACCTGACCGACAAGCAGCTTGACGCCGTGCGAGATTCAGGCGGCGTCGTCGGCCTGAATTTCAACGTCGGCTTCCTGCGCCCCGATGGCGGGAGAGACGCCAGCATGCCGCTCTCGATCATGGTCGACCACGTCGATCATCTCGTCGAAAAGCTCGGCATTGATGGAGTCGCGATGGGATCCGACTTTGACGGTGCGCAGATGCCAACCGAGCTGCGCGATGCCGCCGGTCTGCCAAAGCTCATGCAGGCACTACAGGATCGCGGCTACGACGATGATGCGCTGCAGAAGATCGCGCACGGCAACTGGGTGCGTGTGCTTCGTGAGACCTGGGGCGAGTAAATACTCATGTGCGGTGCCGCAGGAGATGCGGCACCGCACTCATTTCTGGCCTGTCGAGGCAGCCACAACGGCGGGCCGCAGCACGAGGTTCTGACTCCCTGATGTGAAGCCGGCGAGATCCAGCGCCGCATAGGTATAGCCAGCATCGCGCATCGCCTCGACGATCTCGGCGCGCAGCTCAAGCGCCCGTGGGAAGTCCGCTTCCGGCAGCTCGATGCGTGCCAATGACTCGTGATGCCGCACGCGAAACCCGCGAAAGCCGAGGGATCGCATTGCCGACTCAGCCTTGGCCACAACCCGCAGCTTCTCGACGGTGATGGGATCGCCGTAGGCAAATCGCGACGACAGGCAGGCGAACGATGGCTTGTCCCACGTTCGCAAATTCAGCGCAGCAGAGAGTTCCCGGATCTCGCGCTTCGTGAATCCGAGGTCTGCGAGTGGACTGCGAACACCCAGATCGCGAGCTGCGCGCAAGCCCGGTCGAAAATCGCCGGTATCGTCGGCGTTCGTGCCGTCGAGAATGTGGGCGAACCCGCGCTCGCGTGCGACCGCTGCCAGTTGCGAGTACAGCTCGGACTTGCAGAAGAAGCAGCGCTGACTGTTGTTCGCGGCGTACCGCGGATCGGTCAGCTCCATCGTGCGGACGAAGATGAACTCGCTGCCGATCTCGGCCGCAATCTCACGCGCCTCCTGCATTTCCTCAGCCGGGTAGGTGTCGGACAAGCCGGTGGCGGCGGCAGCGTTGTCCCCCAGCGCATCGTGCGCCGCACGCAGGACGAGCGTCGAATCGACCCCGCCGCTGAACGCGACAAGCACCGATTCGTACGCGGCAATGTGCGACAGCAACTCGTCATAGCGTTGTTGCAGTTCCGGGTTCAACCAATCCCACCTTCCAGATTCATGCCTGTTGGATAGTAGATCGCCGTGCAGCGGCCGACGGGGCATACTTCGACATATGGAGTATCGACGAGCATTTCGACCGGCACACGGAACGTTTCAGCGCACTGGCGATCTGCATTCTGCGAAACAGCCCGCCTGATGTTCGACCAGCTTCGATCGCGCCTGCTCATTGGCGTAGCGGCCGGCGTCGCTGTCATGGCAGCGATACTCCTGATCTTCGACGCTGGCGACCTCACCAACGCGCTCCGCGATTTCGACTGGCGCTTCGTGCCGGCGATCCTCGCCCTGACACTTCTCAACTATGTCCTGCGGTTTGTCAAATGGCAGTACTACCTGCGAACGCTGGGCGTGAATTCACTGTCGCGCGGCGATTCCGCGCTCATCTTCGTCGCCGGGTTCACGATGGCGCTAACGCCGGGCAAGGTGGGCGAGTACCTCAAGTCATACCTGATCCGTGTCCGGTCGGGTGTTCCGATGGCGCGGACAGCGCCGGTGATCTTTGCTGAGCGCCTGTCGGATGGCGTCGCGATGCTGATCCTCGCGTCGAGCGGATTGCTCTTCTTTCGGCATGGCTGGCAGATCCTGGTAGCCGGGGCCATCGCGATGCTGGCGCTCGTGATCCTGCTGCAGCGCGAGAGTCTGGTCCGCGCCATTCTGGAGCGCATCGGGCGAACGCGCCTGCACAAGTATGTGCACCTCCTCGAGCAAGCGTACGACTCGATGCGCGAGCTGTTGCGACCGCGTCCGCTGGCGGTGGCCATTGGATTGGGTACAGTGTCCTGGCTCGGGGAGTGCCTGGCGTTTGTGCTGGTTCTGATCGGGCTTGGTATCGAGCCGAGTTGGCATCTGGTCGCCGCCGGCATCTTCGTCTTTGCGTCGGCGACGTGGATCGGCGGCGCGTCGATGCTGCCCGGCGGACTCGGTGCTGCCGACCTGAGCGTCGCGGCACTCTTGCTGCTCACGATCGACGATCCAGCGATGACCCGTAGCCTGGCCGGGGCAGCGACATTGTTGATCCGATTTGCGACACTGTGGTTCGGTATCCTCATTGGCATCGTGGCTCTGGCCCGCGTGTCGCGATGGCAGGAAGTGCCGCGACCGAACGATGCATCCGTTTGATCCGCCGTCATCGACGGGACAGAGAGTTGTGAGATGAGCGAGACACCACGCGACTATGCTGTCTGTCACAACTGCGGCGCGCTTTTGCCGCATGGCGCGCGCTTCTGCCCGACCTGCGGCGCTGCCGTGGCGGCACCTGTAGCAGCGCCTGTTGAGCAGCCCGCGAGCGACGATGCGTTCCGGAACGCAATCGACGCCGCGCTCGGGACATCAGCGAGCCAGCCCGATCAGCCGACGGTGCAAGCACCGATCGTGGGGCCGACCGAATCTGAGCTACCGGATGAATCACCGACTTCAGAGTCGGCAGCGTCTGCTCAGAGTTGGACACCGCCGCCACCAGGTCCGAACCCCTCTGATTCAATGCAGCAACCAACCTGGACGGCCACGCCGGAGCAGTGGCCGGCAGATATCAGCTCGAATAACCAGACAGGTTGGCGCAAATCGCGCACGACCTGGATCATTCTGGCGGTCTTCGGCTTCATCCTCTTCTGCTGTTGCGGGATCTTGTTCACACTCTTCGTCGCGTCCGCGTTTGATGACGGGCTTCAGTCAGACATCACGATGGCTGTGAGCGCACTCCTGTAGCTGCGGAGCACGTGAAGAGAGAAGCGCCCCGACCGTGATTGGTCGGGGCGTTGTCGTGAGCGCAGCGTAACTGTCGAGGCGTGTTGGTCAGACGGATGATCAGGTATTCACGCGATGCCGACCGAGCGGCAACATCAACGGTCGGCCCGACACGGGATCGGTGATGATGCGGCTCTCCAGTCCGAACACCGTTCGAACCATGTCCTCGGTCAGGACCTCCGCAGGTTCGCCGACTGCGAACACGTCGCCATTGACCAGCGCAATCAGCTGATCGGCGTATCGCGCAGCCAGATTAAGATCGTGCAGCACCATCACGATGGTCGTGCTGCGCGCGCGGTTCAGGTCAGTCAGGAGATCCAGGACCTCGACCTGATGGTTGACATCCAGAAAGGTCGTCGGCTCGTCGAGCAGCAGCAAGTCTGTTTGCTGCGCCAGCGCCATCGCGATCCACACGCGCTGCCGCTGACCGCCTGACAGCTCATCGACCGATCGCTCCACAGGATCCGCAGTGCCGGTCGCAATGAGCGCGTCGGCCACCGCTGCGTCGTCCGCGATTGAGTGGTCTGGCGAACGTCAATCTGCTGACGCGACGGCGGCCGCGATCAGATAGACGTAATCGTTGATCACGTACGGGATCTAGAGCGGGGTCGGGTTGGACGCCGTACCCAGTGGTTCGTTGCCGGGCAGCGACACGATCGCGCCGTTCTTGACCGCAGGAATCTGTGAGAGCAGCGGGTCGCCCTCAAGCGCCGAGACTAG
>JAMLIA010000023.1 GCA_023954495.1 Thermomicrobiales bacterium
GCAGACCACACTGCGCAAGAGATTCCCGCTCTGCTCTGGGCCCGAATCAAACGCCTCCACCCACTGACGCTCTACCGAGCGATCGCGCTCGCCGTCGCCGTCGCGATCATGGCGTCGCATCTTCACGCTGAGAGTACGGTCCGTGGTGAGCTGCTGGGAATCACGATTGCCCTGCTACATCTGATCGCTACCGCTGTCGTGATCCGCCGCCTTCCGCGCCGGCTCACACCCGTCACGGCTGCAGCAGTGCTCATTGATGCGGCGGTGTGCGTGCTGCTGATCGGCACCAGTTATGGCTGGCAAGGGCCATTCTGGCTCTACGGGCTGTCGGCAGTCTTCTGGCCAGCGTTCGTCATGCCGTTGGTCTGGGCGATCGTCTGGGTCGCGCTCTTTGATGCGGCGATCCTGCTCACGAACCTTGACCGTATTCGATCGACATTCAACGACGGCTTCGGGGGCGACCTGGCAGCCCGACTGCTCATGGTCTTCCTCATCGCTGGTGCGATCTCGCTGGCTGCGCGCATGATGGCGGCTGTACGCGTTCTGGCGACCGAGGCGGAACGCAATCGCATCGCCCGTGACCTGCACGACGGTGTCGGCAAGACGCTCGGCGGCATCAGCCTGGAGGCGCGCTCGCTGGCGCAATGGATCGAGCGCGATCCAGTCGAGGCGCGCCGCCGCGCCCGCTACGTCACGCGCATCTCCGAACGCGCCGCGATGGAGGTCCGCGATGTCATCCGTAGCCTGCGCCAGACAGAGGCAACTGAGTATCTCCTGCCCGCCGTCACCAGCCTGCTCGAAGAGTGGGACCAGCGTCGGCCGGAAACGCTCCACGTCCGCACCAATGGGCCGGATAATCCAGTGCCGATCCTGATTCACTCCGAGATTCTGCGCATGCTGGAGGAGCTGCTGAGCAACGTCGAGCAGCACGCCGACGCGAAGAATGTCTGGGTTCGCCTTACACTGTCGTCGATGGCCGTCACGTTGTCGGTTCGCGACGATGGCGTCGGCTTTGATCAGCGCTGGCTCGATCCATGGGCGGATGATGGACATTTCGGTCTGCTGGGTGCGCGCGAGCGCGCTACGATCATGGGTGGGCATTTCGAGCTCGAGTCTGCGCCGAGAGTCGGGACTGAAGTGACCGTCGACATCCCCCTGACACCGCGAGAGGAGCGCCCCGTTCGTGTCCTTCGGTGAGATCTCAACACCAACCACGGGGCAATCGCCCGTAAGTAAAGACGTCTATGCAACCGTCCCAGGTGAGGTGCGAGTCGTGATCGTCGACGACAACTTCGTCGTTCGACGCGGTCTGCAATCGAGCCTGGAGTTTGACCCGGAGATCGAAGTGATCGGTGAAGGAGCATCCGGCGACGAGGCAATTGAGCTGGCCCGCGACCTGGTGCCCGATGTCATCCTGATGGATATTCGTATGCCGGATCGTGACGGTATCTCCGCAACGGAAGTTATCAGCGATGAATCGCCAACGTCGAAAGTCCTGATCCTGACGTGGTCTGAGGATCCCGAGCACTTGCGGAGTGCCGTACTGGCAGGTGCGAAAGGCTATCTCGTCCATGGACGGTTCTCCCCGGAGCGTCTCTCCGAGGCGGTCCACATCATCCACGAAGGCGGCGCGCTGATCACGCCGATGCTTGCGCCGGCGCTGCTCGAGTTCGTGCGCTCCAGCGCCCAGAGCGGCCGGAGTCGCACCGCCCCCGGCTCCGTGCTGACACCGCGCGAGCTGCAGGTGCTGGAGTTCATCGTCGCCGGCAAGTCGAATCGCGAGATCGCAGAACTCCTCTTCATTGAAGAGAAGACGGTCAAGAACCACATCAGCAACATCTACTCGAAACTACACCTGAAGAACCGCTACGAAGCCATCACCCGCGGCCGCGACCACCTGCGCTAGGAAACCCGGAAGGAACGATACTGGCGTGTGTTGTGGACGAGGCGGTGTCCGGGCGTTCGGCAGTCGGTTCTGGGCCAAATGGGCGTTCGCGATAAACCCCAACATTGGCTGCGTAGCCCAACACATGGCCCGGTTCGCAAGGCACTAGATTTGCGGAACGGATGCGGTGATGCAGGAGCGTATTGCATACGCCCGTTCAGGCTCACAACCCCGTTTGGGCAACGCCCTCCAACGTTGTGACCGCCGCACCAGTTCAGTGCGTGGCCTACGGACCGAACCGCGAGACAAGATCATCGCCGACAGAGACGACGATGCCGGTGCCGCCGCTGCCAGGCACGACCGCTGAGGCGTCCAGACCCAGCTGGCGGGCAATGGCTTCCGCGGTCTCAGGGTCCGACACGTAGTCGTAAATGGTCGTCGTCGGCATCACGTTGACACCCATCTCCTGGGAGACCGTCGTGAATCCGGCGTCTTCGAGCAGGTTGGAAGCTATCGCGCCGCCGGTGTTGCTCGAGGTGTCGTCACGCACGATGATCGGGATGTCGAGGTTGCCGATCGCCGTGGAACTGGCCGCGGTGCTGCTCGTTGTCGATGTCGACGCAGCGCCGGCAGTCGTATCAGCTGTCTTCATCGGGAAGTACGTGTCGAACAAATCACCGGCGATATCCCAATCGAGCACCATGTAGAAGGCGTCCCCCTCGTACTCGGGGTTGTGTTCGACCAGCGCTCCCTCTTCCCAGAGGTTGACGCGGGCGATGTCGGCCGGGTCAATATCGCGAGCGAGGTTGGCCAGCGCCAGAAGCTGGTTGAAGCTCAGGTCGGTCGTGAACGAATCCCCCATGCTCTCAATCAGCGAACGCGCGTTGAGCAGGAGATCGACATTCAGCGTCGAGCCCTTTTCGCGCATGGCCATCAGCACCTGCTGCTGCCGTTCACTCCGGGCGATGTCGTTGTCACCGTGGCGCGTCCGCGCATAGCGCAGCGCGGTTTCGCCGTCCATCTTCTGCAGACCGGTCGGGAAGTAGACGCGGGTCAGGCCGAAGTCTTCAGACGGATACTGGTCGTCCTTGATCGGCGCATTAACATCAATGGTGATGCCGCCGAGCGTATCGATGATCTTGCGGAACCCGGCGAAATCGACCGTTACAAAATAGTTGATCTGGATATTGAAATTGTACGAAATCGTCTCGGCCAGCAACGACGGGCCACCGCCGGTTCGCGCATCTTCGCCGTACGCGAACGCAGCGTTGATCTTTTCATCCCCATAGTCCGGAATCGTCACGAGCAGATCACGAGGAAGGCTCATCATCGAGACTTCTTTCGTGGCCGGATCGATACGCATGATGATGATCGAATCGGAGCGAGCCGGCTCTTCATCGCCGTTGCGGAAGTCAATGCCGATCAGCAACAGGTTGATCGGGTCCTTTTCATCCCAGTTTGGCAGGTATTGCGCCAGCTGCTCCGTCGGTACGGCAACCGGTGTGCCCTGTTCGTTGACGGTGTAGAGCGTATACGGCGTCGGGTCGACATGGGCCTTGTCAAAGGCGTCATTAATCGCCAGCGCGATGTAGAGCACGTAGGCGAGAGCGGCGATGACGAGCACACCAATGACGATGCCGAGCGCGATCAGCCAGCGCTTCCAGCGTCGCGGTCGCGACGGTTCGTCAATACCAACGCCGCCATCGTCCGGAGGGAGCGAACCGCCGCCCTGCGCCGCGCGTTGGCGGCGGACGGCGTCGGGCGTCAGAACAGTCACTGCGCCCGCCGCCACATCGGCTGCGGTATCGGCACCGGCTGACGCTTCCTGCGGCTCGGCTGGCTCTGCGACATCGCCGCGCTCGCGAGCAGCCGCTTCTTCGACGGATCGCACGACATCAGCATAGTCTTCGCTCCCGTCAGCCGCTTCGATGACCGTGGTGTCATCGCTGACCGCGTCGACATCCGGCAACTCGTCTGCCACTGCCACTGACTCATCAGCCTGCTCAGCGACTGCGACGTCTTGGGCAACTGCGTCGTCAACGACCGGTTCCGGTGTCTCGTCGGCGTCATCGACAGCGGCAATCTCGTCCGGAGCATCAATCGCAGGTGCTTCAGCGACAGCCTCAGGCTCGTCGGCAGATTCTTCTGGGATGTCTTGTTCGACTGACTCTGGAGCAGCTGCGAAGTTGGGGATTTCGAAGGCTGCGGTATCGGTCCGCACCGAGTCGAACTCGGTCTCTCCCGAATCGGACAGCGCATCTGCCGCGTCATCAGCCGCGGCACGCCCACCGCGCCGGACCTGATAGGCCGGAACGGGTCGTCGTCGCGCCGGGCGCGGCGTCAGGATTATCTTGCGTTGGGGCATCCAGGTCTCCGGAGCATCAGCAACGTCCCGCCTTACGTGGAACCCAGACGAGACACGCCCGGGGCACCGGCACAGTACAGAGTGTTGATTGCTCACGCTTCCCAAGACGCATTCGGGAAGTATAACAGCGGGATAGGGTCGGCTCAGGCATCGGCCCGATCTGTCCTTGACTCGCAGTCACGCGATGCAGTACTGTACGTACATAGCGTTGCCGAAATCCGATTGCAGGGCTTCCGGCGAACGCACGTGACAATCGCGCATCCTGCGTTCGGTCACGCGATGGGGACGGATTGGAACGAGGGTACGACAAGCATGATCCTTTCAGATCGTGATATCCGCGCCGCGATCGCGAGCGGCCGCATCAAAATTACGCCACAGCCCAACCTCGACGAGCATCTCGGTTCCGTCTCAATCGACTTCCGACTCGGCAACACATTCATGGTGTTCGAGCATTCGCGCTTCTCCTACATCGACCCGCGCCAGCCGCAGTCGATCGGCGAAGCGATGCGCACCATCGTCGTGTCCGACGACGAACCCTTCATTATGCAGGCGGGTGACTTCGCTCTCGCATCAACCGTCGAATCGCTGGAGCTGCCGGACGACCTGCTGGGTCGGCTGGAGGGGCGCTCGTCCATCGCACGGCTCGGTATCACCGTTCACTCTACGGCCGCTGTCTTCGAGCCGGGCTGGGTTGGCACCGCGACGATGGAGCTGTCGAACCTCGGACGGATGGCCGTGGCGCTCTATCCGGGCATGCGCCTGTGCTCATTCACCTTCGAGACGGTGTCGTCGCCGGTCGAAACGCCATACCGCCTGAAGAAGGGCAACAAGTACGCCGGGCAACGTGACCCACGCGCCAGCATGCTCTCCGAGGAGCAATCGTCGCTAGCTGGTCACGCCAACGGAACGCACTCATAGAACGGAAAGGTCCGTGCCATGCGATCTGTCCCTGAGCGCTTCGTGACCTATCGCCAGCAGCACGCGTCTGAACCGCGCCGCACACGCGGCTCACGTCGCAACCGCGCGCCACTGACGGCACCGCGTCGCTCACCGCTGCGCCCGACGCCAGCCTGGTCACGCCGCTCGCAAGCCGAGCGCCGACCGGTGAGAAACCTCCATCGCTGCAACATCAACTGGTAACGCCCACGCATCTACCGTCATGAATCGTCGATTTGGCACCGGATTCGGCTGCCAAATTGGCGTTTGCATGCCTATTCAATGATTGAGGACTGATAGAATAGACGTATCGAGTTGCAGCCGGGCGGAATAAAACCGCCGGGAGGGAGACAGGAAGACGCATGGCCACTGAGACAGCAACTGCTGACTTCAAGCTGCTCATCGCGGGCAAGATGGTTGACGCGGCGAGCGGCGAAACATTCGACGCCTATAATCCGGCGACGAACCAGGTCATCGCCAAGGTAGCCAAGGCCGGCACCGAGGATGTCGATCGCGCGGTCGCTGCTGCGCGCAAGGCGTTCGATGAGGGCACCTGGGCAAACTCCGCGCCGGCCGCGCGCGGACGCATTCTGCAGAAGATCGCCGACCGCATCCGTGAGCGCGCCGACGAGGTCGGTGAGCTGGAGAGCCGCAACACCGGCAAGCCGATCGCCCGCGCCAAGGGCGAGATCCTCGGCAGCGCGGCTGTCTTCGAGTACTACGCAGGTGCCGCCGACAAGTTCTACGGCGAGACGCTGCCACTGGGCGGCAACATCCTGAACACCACCTGGCGCGAGCCGGTCGGCGTCGCCGGCCAGATCGTGCCGTGGAACTTCCCATTCATGATGGCCGTCTGGAAGGTCGCACCGGCACTGGCCGCCGGCTGCACGGTCATCCTCAAGCCGGCCTCGAACACCCCGCTCTCGGCTGTCCTTCTCGGCGAGATCTGCTACGAGGCAGGTGTACCGGAAGGCGTCGTCAACGTGCTGCCGGGTCCGGGTGGCCTGATCGGCGAGCACATGTCGGCACACCCGCTGATCGACAAGATCGCCTTCACCGGCGAGACGGCGACAGGCGCAGCCATCCTGCGTGCATCGTCGGACACGATCAAGAAGGTATCGCTGGAGCTGGGCGGCAAGAGCCCGAACATCATCTTCGCCGATGCCGATCTGGAGAAGGCTGCCGCCGCCGCCGTCCCGGCCGCGTTCGGCAACTCCGGCCAGGTCTGCACCGCCCGCACGCGACTGTTCGTCGGCTCGAAGGCCTACGACGATGTCATGCAGGTGCTGGTCGATCAGGCCGAGTCGTTCAAGGTCGGCGACCCGCTGGACGCCTCGACCTCGATGGGCCCGGTCATTTCGCGCAGCCAGTGGGATCGCGTCACCTCCTATGTCGACATCGGCAAGGACGAGGGCGCTGAGCTGATCTACGGTGGAGGCCGCCCGTCGTCGTTGGCCGAGGGCCACTTCATCCAGCCGACGATCTTCGGCCAGGTCTCGAACGACATGCGGATCGCCCGCGAGGAGATCTTCGGCCCGGTCCTGTCCGTCATCCCGTTCATGGACGAGGAAGACCTGATCCGCGAGGCAAACGCCAACGACTACGGTCTGGCAGGCTCGGTCTGGACGAAGGACATCGGCAAGGCGATGCGTGTGGCGAAGGCCCTGCGCACCGGCCAGGTCGCCATCAACTCCAACGGCGGCCCGGGCGTCTATGGTCCGTTCGGCGGCTACAAGAAGTCCGGCCTCGGCCGCGAGCTCGGCATGCACGGCATGGAGCTGTACACCGAGATCAAGAACATCTACATGGACCTGAACCCGTAAACAACGGGAACTCACAGCGTTCATTGAGAGGCCGGGGCCGTAATTGGCTCCGGCCTACTTGTGACGTGTCGGCCTCCTCATTCAATCGCAGGGCAACTCCGTCGGTTGCGATCATGATGCAGCGGGCACGAGCGATTCCACGTCTCCAGACATGGAATACTTGACGTTGCCTTTCCTGATGGGCGAATGGCGCAGCAGCGACGACCTGGAGGACGGATGTTTCGGAGCTACGAGCAGCAGGCGGTTTCCCGGATCAATGACATCATCACCGAGCTCGGGTTCCAGCCGCGTCCGTTCGAGATGCGGGCGATCCCGTTCTCGGGCCAGTGGGGCACGGCGGCGTCAGTTGCTTACGCGCTAGCCAACGAAGTCGCGGCCAACGAGCCGGACGACGACGCCGAGGGGCTGTCCAAAAAGGAGCGCAAGCAGCGCCAGCAGGCACGCAGCCGCGAGAAGGCGCAGGAGATCGCCGAGCAGATCACGGCCAAGCTACTGGAAGACGGCGATTACGCGCGCATTGAGGCGGCCAACGGCTACATCAACATCTATTTCGATACACACAAAGTAGCCAATGAGGTGCTTGGTGCAGTTCACCAGCACGGGACAGACTATGGCCGTGGCGAGCACAAGGCCGACAAGGTCATGATTGAGTTCTCGCAGCCGAACACGCACAAGGAATTTCACGTCGGCCACCTGCGCAACGCATCACTGGGCGACGCTGTCTCACGGATCACCGAGTTCGCCGGCTTCGACACCGTCCGCGCGAATTACATCGGCGACATCGGCATGCACGTCATCCGCTGCCTCTGGTGCTTCCTGGAATTTCATCAGGACGAGAAGGACCAGGTCACGCCGTCAGACCGTGGGCGCTGGCTTGGCAATCTCTATGCCGAATCGGTTGCGCGGCTGGAGTATCGCGATCAGATCGTCGGGCTGCTGAACGAGATGGCCAAGATGGACTCCATCTTCAGCAAGGCAGTCGACCGGCTGATGAAGGAGCTCTACAAGGCCAGCGGGCATGGCGAGGATGTCGCCTACCTGCTCGGCCAGATCGCCAATCAGCGCGAGATCAAGTCCGACGCGATCTACAGCGACCGAACGATCCCGGCGATGTGGACGATCCTCGGCGAGCAGCTTGAGTCCGAGCTTGAGACGCTGCGCGCCGAAGGTCCGCACCAGGCACCGCCAATTCCGTCGCACTCTGGTGGGCCGCCGACGATCCCGCCGGTCGTCACGGTCGAGGACACCGAGGAGCGACTGGCACGCTGGCAGCGGCTGGGCGAGCATCTCGATTGGTGGCCGCACGTCCCGCGCTGGCAGGAGCAGATCCGCGAGACGTTCCAGCGCTGGGAGCAGCGCGACCCCGAGTTCCTGGCGCTGTGGGACGAGACGAAGCGCTGGAGCATGGACGGCTTCCATCGCATTTACAACGAGCTGGGCATCCCGTTCGATGTCTGGTTCTTTGAGAGTGAGGTTGAGGACGAAGGCCGCGCCATCGTCCAGGAGCTGCTGGATCGCGGCATCGCCGAGGTCAGTGACGGGCTGCCGGTGGTCAAGATCGACGAGCAGCTTGGCCTGACCAAGGAGACGTACCGCACCATCCCGATCCTGCGCTCGGACGGCACGACGCTGTATTCCACGAAGGACCTCGCGCTGACGCGGCGCAAGTTCGAGGATTACGCGATCGACCGCTCGGTCTGGGTGATCGACGTCCGCCAATCGCTCTACATGCAGCAGATCTTCAAGGTCATGGAGCTGTACGGGTTCGAACAGGCCGACAAGTGCTTCCACCTGGGCTACGAGGCGGTCATGCTGCCGGAGGGCGCGATGAGCAGCCGCCGCGGCAACGTCGTGCTCTACGACGATCTGGCCGCCGAAGCGCAGCGCCGGGCGCGCGACATCATCGAGGAGAAGGTGCGGCAGCTCGACCTTGCCGAGGAGCAGCGCCAGCAGATCGCCCAGCAGGTCGCCATCGGCAGCATGAAGTACATGATGCTGGCGCGCGACAACAACCGCGTCCTCGTCTTTGATATGGAAGAAGCGCTATCGTTCGAGGGCCATGCCGCGCCGTACATCCAGTATGCGCACGCGCGCGCTTGCCGCATTCTGGAGCGCGCCGGCGAGCTGCCGACGGCGGGTGAGATTACGTTCGGCGACCTGCAGCCGGAGGAGACGGACCTGATCCAGCAGATCGGCATCTTCCCGACTGAGGTGCAGCGCGCGGCAGACGAATATAAGCCGCTTGTTATCGCGAACTACGTCTTCGAGCTGGCGCGCCGGTTCAACGACTTCTACGCCGATATCGACAAGCGCCCGGTGCTGACCGCGCCAGAGCCGCAGCGCACGATGCGCCTGCGCCTGGTCGACGCAACGCGCCAGACGCTCGCGACTGGCCTCGGCCTGCTCGGCATCGCCGCACCGGAAGTAATGTAGCCATGCGCGACGAAGGCGACAGGACGAACCGGCTTAGCGATCCTTCGACCCCGATCGACGTCTTTCAGGTTCCGATGGCGCTCGGTGCCAACCGCGAGGGCGTCGACCTCGGTGCGGCGGCGCTCGATGACGCCATGCGTCGCCTGCTCACGTCGCGCGGGTATCAGCAGGTCGCGGCACGGCTCCGGCCTTCGGTCGAGATCGACGTCGTGCCGTTCGATCCAGCCAGCGACGACCGCGGCGATACGCCGAACGCCTGGCACGTTGATGCCATTGCCAACGCCTGCGGCAGGCTGGCGGACGCTGTCGCGGAATCAATCGCTGCCGAACACTTCGCGCTAATGCTCGGCGGCGACCATGCCGCGTCGATCGGTTCGCTGGCCGGAGCTGGTGTATCCGGTCGCGTCGGAGTCATCTGGATCGACGCACACGCCGACATCAATACACCGGAAACGAGCCCGAGTGGCAACGTCCATGGCATGCCGTTGGCCGTCGCGCTGGGGCACGGCCCCGAGCGACTGACTGCAATCGGGAGTCGTTCCGGTTTGCAGATGGACGACCTCGTCTATATCGGGCTGCGTGACCTCGATCCAGCCGAACGCGATCTGCTACGCAGCGGTCCGGCGCTCGTGTACACGGCTGACGCCATCGAAGAGCGCGGCATCGAAGATGCCGTCATGACAGCAATTGACCGTCTGCTGAGCAATCACGTCGACGCGGTTCACCTGTCGATCGACATCGACTCGCTGGATCCGTCGGTCGTCCCCGGAACCGGCACGCGCTTCCCCGGCGGCCTGACTTATCGCGAGCTTACCCGCGCCGTCGGGCAGCTCCGACGCAGCAATCTGCCGATCGCCTCGGCCGATGTCGTCGAGCTGAATCCACTGCTCGACCCAACCGGCGGCTCGACGATCGTCGCTGCGGCACTGACGACCGCGCTGCTGGGCCGCACCGCGCTGTGACCGACTTCCGCATGATCGTGAACGTCGAGGTCGCAATCGTTAACGCGAGCGGCCACTACCTCATGATCGTGCGCAGTGACGACGAGCCGTACATGCCGGGAGTGCTCTCGATGCCCGGCGGCAAGGTCGATCCGGTCGTGACGGTAGACGCGCTCGAAGACACCGCCATCCGCGAAGTCCTCGAAGAAGTCGGCTTGCGCATCGAGCGGCCACAGTACGTCGAGAGCCACACGTTCTATGCCGATGATGCGCTCGTCCTCGATGTCGTCATGCTGGCTCGGCATCAGGGCGACGAGCCGCAGATCGTTGCAGCCGACGAGGTCGCCGGGCTGCGCTGGATGACGCTGGCCGAGATCGAATCCGATACCGACATTCCTTCGTGGACACGCAACAGTATCCTGCGCGCAGAAGCCGTTCGTCAGATCCTGGGCTGGTAGCCCCCGCAGCAGGCGGCGAGCGAGTACAATCCCCGAACCGTCGGTCGGCGGCCAGCCGCCACGGATTGGGGGGAATGGCTACGTCTCAGCCGGAGAGCTCACCACCACCAACGCCAGTTCGTGAGCCGCCGCGCCGCTCAGTCGGCGGATCGGTCACGCTCGCACTGCGCCTCTACCCGTCATTCCGCGCGATGTGGCTGGGGACGGTCGCCACCAACCTCGGCCAATGGATGCAGAACATCGCCCTCGGCTGGTACATGCTCGTCCTGACCGATTCTCCACTCTGGGTCGGTCTGATCGGCTTCGCAGCCGGTGTGCCGTATCTGTTGATCACCCTGCCGGCCGGAGCGCGCTCATCGACCGCGCCGACGAGCGCAAGGTCCTGATGGGCACGCAATGGGCCGCAATGGCGACGGCAACCGCGCTGGCGGCACTGATCCTCAGCGGCGCAGCTGAGAGCTGGCATCTCCTTATCGCTGCGGCAGTATTGGCGCGATCATGGCGGTCAATGGCACCGTCCGGCAGACGTTCGTGCCGTCGCTCGTCTCGCGCGACCATCTGGCGAACGCGGTCTCCTCAACTCAGCCGGCGCGAACGCGATGCGCATCATCGGCCCATCGATCGCTGGCGGCATCATCGGGCTGTTCGGCGTCGCCATCACCAGCCATCCTGCAGGCGGTCGCGCTCGCGGGCGCCTTCGCCCAGCGACGGTCAGGATCGAGCCGGTGCCGAACACGCGGGCCGGGATCGCGCCGGGCGGCATCATGACGGTCTCCATGAGGTTCGACGCAATCGGCGCTCGGCTCACTCATGATCCTGACTGCCGTGCCGGCGACGCTCGTCTTCCCCTATATCCAGCTCATGCCAGTGTTTGCCCGCGACGTCTGGGATATCGGTGCCAGCGGCCTCGGCGCACTGATGGCCGCCAGCGGTGTCGGCGCATTGACTGGCGCGCTGATCGCGGCGACGATGGATCGTGTCGAGCGCAAGGGCATCGCGGTGATGCTGCTGACGACGATCTACTGCGCTGCCGTCGCGGCGTTCGCCGCCAACCCGACGCGATCCTTACACGATGCAAGAGCTATTCGTATCCGGCGTCACCGGCTCGATCTTCGGTTCGCTCAGCAATGCGCTGCTCCTGCTGCTGAGTAATGCGCGCGTTCGCGGTCGTGTCATGGGCATCTACATGCTGACAAGCGGGTTCACGCCGTTCGGCGCGCTGGCGTTAGGCGCGATCGCTGAGAGCATCGGCACGCCCAAAGCAGTCTCCGGCGCGGCCTTCCTGGCCATGCCATTGTCGGAATCGCCACAACACGGATGCAACGACTCCGCACGTAGCACAATAGAGAGAATCGGAGGAGGGGAACATGAGCCGCACCCATCTGGGGCGAGCGACGGCGCTGACGCCATCGCAGCGCCTGCTCTATCGTGCGCTGATCGACGCAGTCATTGATACCGGCGAAGCGCCAACGATGGAGACCATGAGTCAGCGCGTCGGCTTGTCAACGCGGGAGACATCACAGATCGCCGGAGAGCTTGTCGAAGCGGCTGGATTGCCACCGACGACGAGGGTACGGTGACATGTGTCTACCCATTTTCCATTGCTCCGACGAGCATCAACGCCAACTGGGATAACGTCGAGCGGGCGATGATGCGCGGTCGATGCGCTCGGCGCTGCGCCGATGCTGGAAAGTCCGTACTCGTGCGCGCCAACTGCCAGCACTGCAACCGGGCGATCACCATCGACGTGGAGCCGGATCGTCTGAAGAAGCGCACGCCGCGCTCAACAGTCATCATCCGCCGACGCACAGTCGGCCCAGCAGCCGCGAGCCGCTGCGCCGCCACGCGCTTCGCCTGCTCACCAGACCACGCCCAGCAGTGGATCCACGAGCACGGCGGCCCGGACGATGTCATACAGTCGCTGGAAGCGTCATTTATTGAGGGGCGAACGATTTTCGCCAACGCCTATCGGCACGGCAGCTCAGCACACCACGACGACTGAGCAGGCCAGAGAGAAGGGGACTGGAGACGATGGCAAGCACCACCGACCTGGAGCGACGAGACCCGGCCGACCTGGGGTTCGACCCGGAGAAGCTGAGCGCCGCAATCGCGTTCGTCAGCGACCACGAAGCGCGCGGTGACCACCATACGCGGGTCGATCTCAACCTGCCGGACAACGACATCGTCGGTCCGCTGAAGGATCGCGGTGGACATAACGGCATGATTCTGCGCCACGGCGCGGTCGCCGCCGAGTGGGGCGACACCGGGCGCGTCGACATGACCTACAGCATCTCGAAGAGCTACCTGTCGACCGTCGCCGGTCTGGCCTTCGATCGCGGCATGATCCGCGACCTCGACGAACGCGTCGCCGTGCTGGTTCCGACCGAGCACTTCAGCGGCGAGCACAACGGCCAGATCACCTGGCGGCACCTGCTGCGCCAGACGAGCGAGTGGACCGGCACGCTGTGGGGCAAGCGCGACATCGCCGACCGCCGCAAGGGTGTCGACCGCGAGATCCAGCAGCCCGGCACGTTCTACGAATATAACGATGTGCGAGTAAATCTGCTCTCGTTCGCCCTGATGAACATCTGGAAGCGTCCGCTGCCGGAGGTCATCAAGGAGTACGTCATGGATCCGATCGGTGCGTCGGACACCTGGGAGTGGCACGGTTACAGCACATCCTGGGAAGAGATCGACGGGCAGAAGATCCACGGCGTCTCAGGCGGCGGCCACTTCGGCGGCGGCGTCTGGATCGCCACTCCTGACCACGCGCGCTTCGGCCAGCTCTTCCTGCAGCGCGGCAAGTGGGACGGCCAGCAGCTCATCTCCGAGCGCTGGATCGACGAAGCCACGACGCCGGCATCAGTCGAGCCGACCTACGGCTTCATGTGGTGGCTCAACCCGGACCACCTGATGTTCCCGAGCCTGCCGACCAACAGCTACGCGGCGCGCGGCGCAGGCAGCAACATCATCTACATCTCCCCCGACGACGACCTCGTCATCGTCCTGCGCTGGGTCGACGGCGCGTCGATGGATGCGTGTCTGGCCGAGGTGCACAAGGCACTGAAGTAAGAGACCTCACCTCCACCCGGAGGGTACCCGGGCCCCCTCTCCCGTGGGAGAGGGGGAGCCTTTTCCGATTGGGCTATGCGTCCTAGGCGTTGTCGACCATGACCTGGCCGGACTTGAGGACGAGGAGGGTGTTGCGCAGGGCGCCGATGTCGTCCATGGCGTTGCCGCGAACGGCGAGCACGTCGGCGCGCTTGCCGGGGGCGAGGGTGCCGAACTCGTCGGAGCCAATGGCTTCGGCAGCCTGGCTGGTGCCGGTGCGGATCGCCTGCGCGGACGATGCGCCGACGTGCTCAACGAGCAGCTCAAGATCGAGCTGGAAGTCGTCGAAGCGGGTCATCGTGACACCCGCGTCATTGCCAGAGACGAACTTGACGCCTGTCTCCCACAGCTTGCGCAGATTGTCGATGCGTGTGTGGCGATGGGCCGAGAACGGATTCTCGATGCCATTCTCTTCCATCCACTGCTGCGCGCGCTGGCCGACGCCGAAGGTCGGGCAGACGTAGATACCCTTCTCGGCGACGTCGTTGGCGACCGACTGCTCGTAGTGGATGCCGTCCGGCACCTGGAAGGAGCAGTGCTCGATCGTGCGGACGTTGGCGGTGACGGCGTTGCGGATGCCCGGTGTGCCGTGGCAGTGCGCAGCGACGTAGCGACCGAGGCGGGCCGAATCCTGAACGATCGCGACCATCTGCGCCTCGTCGAATTGCGCCTCACGCGGGTTGGTGTTGGGCGTCAGACCACCGCCGGTCGCCATGACCTTGACGAAGTCAGCGCCAGCCTTGATCTGCTCGCGGACGGCGCGGCGGGCTTCCTCAACCGTATCGACTTCGTTCCCGAAGAAATAGCAATGTCCACCAGTCGAGGTCAGGACATTCCCGCTGGCCCAGACATGTGGCGCAGCGATCAGCCCATCCTTCGATGCCTGGCGGATCGAGAAGACAATCGAGTCAAGCGTGCCGCAATCGCGGATTGTCGTCACGCCGGACATAATCGCCTGCCGAGCGTGCTCGACGGCACGCATCATCTTCACCTCGTAGGTGTCGTACAACGCGTCCTGCAGGCATTGGCGACTACCTGACAGTGTCAGGTGAGTATGCATGTTGACCAGTCCGGGCAGAATCGTCGCATCTCCAAGATCGCGTGCGCCGCTTGCCGCGCTGCCGAGATCTTCGCGTCGGCCAACCGCCTTGATCGTGCCGTCCTCAATCTGGACGAATCCATCAGTGACGAACTCGTCTCCGGTGGCGTCGAAGACGGTCTTCGCCAGCAGTGTCGTGACTGCCATGCGTCCTCCCCCGTTTTCCCGCGTGGTGCGGTGGTAGTGAAACAACGCGCATATCTTCGCATGACTCTGAATCGACCGCCACAGGTGAGCGGAACGCACAGGGCAAGCGCGAGTTGATACTATCCGAACCATCGATTGCGATTTGCGGCAGGATTGGCCGACGGTTCGGCCAACGGTGGAGCGATGAAACAGACACGACAACAACGACGAACGAAACTGGGCAGAGCGATCTGCCTCATCGGATTGCTGGTGCTGCTGGCCGGTTGCGGTGTTCCGGATTCGGACTTCGCGACACCGGCAGCAACGACAGCTCCACAGCCGGCCGCCGATGACCCTGACGGCGAAATCCTCTTCGTCGCCAAAGGCAACATCTATCGCTGGGACGGCGACATCGAGCAACTGACGGACGACGGTCAGGCGCGCTCACCGGCCTGGAGCAGCGACGGGCAACGCATCGCCTATGTCCGCACCTGGGACGAGGGCTACTCCGACCTCATCATCGCCGACCGCTCCGGCAAGGAGATCAAGCAGGTAACGACCCACAAGCCGGACGAGGAGCCGTGGTCACGACGCTTCGCACACTATGCCTATTGGGCGATCGATCCCGAATGGTCACCAACCGTCCCGGATCAGATCATCTACGGCAGCGACAAGGGCGGCTACGAGTATGACTTCCCCGAGGATCCCGAAGATCCCGGTCGCTTGAACGACCCGATCTTCCTCTGGCTTGTCGAGCGCGACGGCGTCGATCCGTACATCCTGAACGCCTCGATGGCGCTTGGCATCACCCAGGAGAACCCCGACTTCGATCCGACCGGCACATCCGTCACCGTCACAGCACGCGAGGATGTCGGCGCGACGCAGATCTGGACGCTGAACCTCGATACCGCCGAGGCGAACAAGCTCGTCGATGGGCAGGTATCCGACCCCGCCTGGTCGCCGGACGGCCAATCGATCGCCTTCATCGAGCAGGACAGCAGCGGCAACAACATCTACATCGTGCCGAGCGACGGCGGTGAGTCGTACGCGCTGACGAACGGACTAGCCGCAGCCGCGCCAACCTGGGCACCGGACGGCAGCGGGCTGGCGTTCATTGAGCTGGCCGACAATGCGTTCCGCGTCTCATTCATTCCGGTCTCGCGCGAGGCGGATGGACGGCTGACGGCGGGCGAGCCGGAGGTGCTCTTCACCGCGGACGGCATCGACGCGCCGTCCGGCCTGTCGTGGCACGTCGGCGGTTAAGCCGACGCTAACCGATCCGGATCGGGGCCTCGGGGAACTTGTAGCGCACGACCTGCTGGCGAAGCTGCAGGGCGTAGACGACAGTCAGCGGCCCCAAGCGGCCAAAGAGCATCGTGATGCAAAGAACGAGCTTCGCTGGATCGGACAGGCTTGCGGTAATACCGGTCGTGACGCCTACGGTCGCAATCGCGCTGGTTGTCTCAAAGAGGATGTCGATAAATCGCAGATCGCCACCAGTTAGATGTTCGATTAGCACGAGCGCAAGTGTAGCGAAGAAATGCACGACGAACATGATGGCGATGACTGCCATCGCTCGAAACACAAGTGCAGTGGGAATGCGACGCCCGAATACTTGTGGCTCCATCTGACCACGCACAGTTGAGAATACTGCAAGCCCGACGACTCCGACAGTCGTCAACTTGACTCCACCAGCAGCCGAACCGGAAGCTCCTCCGACGAACATGACTGCTACCCAAACAAAGAGCGTAATGTCGGTTGCTGAACCGAAGTCGATTGTTGCGAAGCCGGCCGTTCGAGCAGAGACACTTTGAAACAGCGACACCAGCGGCCGATCAACGACTGGCACGTCGGCAAGCGATGCATTCCATTCAGCTCCAAGGAACACTCCGGTACTAATGAGAAGTAACAAGGCATTCATTATCAGGATAATCTTGGATTCAATTGTCAAACGGCGGAATCGACGCCGCAGCGCAATATCGGCGAAGAACAGATATGATAGCGCCCCAGCCTGAATCAGAACGATCAGCATGACGTTAATAACAAGCGAATCGTCGTAACCGCGGATAGATTGGAAGCCACCCTGCAAATCGAACCCAGCGTTGCAGAACGCGGCAATGGAGTGGAACACTCCTTTCCAGACAGCGAGATGTAAGGGTTCATCGAACGCAAATCGGATGGCGAGAATGACAGCCCCGATGCCCTCCATCAGGAAGGTGAAGCGAACGATCTGCCCTGATAGCTCGGCTGCTTCGCGCAACGACAGTGTTGGTGCGCCGTCTTGGAGCAGCAACGTATCTCGCAGGCTGGACGCGCCACGCTGGAGAGCCCGGAGCAACAGGCTTGCTCCGACCATAAACCCCAATCCGCCTACCTGAATAAGCGCAATGATGAGCAGCTGACCTGCAAAATTCCAATGGTCGCGAGTATCGACAACGGTTAGCCCGGTAACGCAGGTTGCCGAAACAGCTGTAAATAGCGCGTCGATGAACGGTGTCCACTCGCCATCGCGGCTGAACCACGGCAACGTCAGGAGTGCGCCCGCTGTCACGACAAGAAGCAGGAGCCCAAGAGCGAACAACTTGGCATGCTGCCGCACATTTGGCACAGATTGCCGCTCCGGCGCGGCAGGCAAGTCAATGACCTGCGTCGCCTGCAGACGCCGCCGGATGATGCGATCCCCTGGCCGACGAGAGCCCGGGCCGCTCATTCCGCTAGCTCACGACCAGGATGCATGAACTTGTAAATCTCAATGTCAGGGCCAACGAGCAGCAGCTCATCGTCCGGCTGGATGCGTTCCTCGTAGTGCGGCATGACAATAACGCGCCGCCCCCGCTTGATCATCAGCAGGTTCAGTTGCGCGTGCTGCGATGCACCGAGTTCGGCGATCGTATGGCCGATGAAGTGCGGTGGAGCAACTACCTTGACGACACCAGATGTTTCGGTGAGTGAGATGTAGTCGTTGATATTGCGGACGCCGAGCGAGTGCGCGAGACGTGCGCCGGCCTCCGCTTCCGGATAGACAACACGATCCGCGCCGATGCGCTCCAGCAGTTCGCCATGCAGGCGCGTGCGCGCCTTGGCCACGACCCACGGCACTTCCAGTCGTTTCAACAGCAGTGTGGAGAGGACGCTACCCTCCAGGCTGGCACCTTGCGCGACGATTGCGACATCGGAGCGATCGACGTGCAGCGAGCGCAGCAATTCCTCGTCGGTGCCGTCGCCCTGCGCCGCCAGTGAGACGAAGTTAGCGACTTCCGCCACGCGCTTCTCGTCGATGTCGATCGCCGTGACCTCGTAGCCAAGATCGTGCAGATTGCGGGCGAGGCTGGTGCCGAAGCGCCCGAGGCCAAGGATGGTCACGCGTTCCGGCTGAAGTGCTGTCTCTGACGCCATTGATACTCACTCAGCTGTCATCGGTTGTGTCAATCGCCAGCCACAGCATGCCGTCGACCAGCGGGTCGCGCTAGTGTACCCGACGTAGCCGCGTACTGCGGAATGGCTTATTGCTGATGGGGCGGGTGGTGTCTGCGGCTCTTCTATAATGCCGCGACGGCTCTTGCATCCCAACGTATACCGCACAGAGTGAGAGGCGACGCGTGCTGTTTGGCCTGCGGCTCCGCCGCACCGGTCCCGACCGGGCAGACAACACCGAGACACCGGGTGATGAAGACCTGATTGTGTCCGCTCTGAGCGGCGACCTCAACGCGTTCAACACGCTGGTTGAGCGCCACGAGCGGGCGGTCTACTCGGTCGCGCTGCGCCACCTCCGCACCGCCGACGCCGCGCAGGACGTGACCCAGGACGCATTTCTGCGGGCGTGGCAGGCGCTGGATACGTTCCGCGGCGGCCATCCGGGTGGGTTCCGCGCCTGGGTACTGCGCATCGCGGCGAATCGCGCACTCGACACGCTGCGAGCACGTGCCCGGCGACCGGAGCAATCGCTCGATGCACGACAGGACGACGAGGAGCGCATCTGGGAGCCGGAATCCGACGAGCCGGACGCCTTCGATCTGGTCAGCCGCGTCGAGATGTCCGGCGCACTGGAGCTCGCCCTCGGGCAATTGCAACCGGACCAGCGGCTGGCCGTCATCCTCAGCGACGTGCAGGGGCACTCGTACGACGAGATCGCCGAGATCAGCGGCGTTGCGCTGGGCACGGTGAAGTCACGCATCAATCGTGGGCGGGCGCGCCTCAGAGAAGTCCTGCTTGCCGATGAGGCCGGCTGGGAACTTCTCGGTCGCTCGCCACGTCTAGAGAGTAGCGGTCGCGATGAGTAAGCGGCCACCATTGAGCAGCATGAACTGGACAGGAGGGCGACCGTGAGCGACGACCACCACGTCGCCCCGCAGCACAACGAAGAGCATATCGATCCGGAAGCGATCGTCACCTGGCTCGATGAGCCGGAGAGCCTCGCTCCCGAAGAGCGGACGCGCATTGAGCAGCATCTGGCGCAGTGCGCCGAGTGTCAACAGGTCGCCGAGGAGTTCCGCGCGCTCGTTGGTGCGCTGGCCGCGTTGCCGGAAATCGCGCCACCACGCTCGTTCGGTCTCACAGCCGAGCAGGTTGATCGAGAGACGGCAACGCTGGCTCCGCCAATACCGATCCGCACGCCGAACCGCTGGTACGACCGGCAGATGCACGCAATCCGCTGGGCAACTGCGGTGGCTGCCGTGCTCTTTGTCCTCGTCCTCGGTGTCGACCTGGTAACAACCCGCTTCGATCGATCGATGACAAGCGACACCGCGGTAGTGATGTCGGCGCAAGATTCGGGCGGCGGCGCTGAGGAAGCGCCGGCGGCGGCGGGAGCGGCGATGTTCGCGCAAGAGGATGAAACCGCGACATCGAGCGCAGCCGAGGCGGAAATCGCTCCCGGCGAAGTCGCAACACCTCAAGCCGAAGTCGCGGAATCCGGGGAGACTGCGGCGGCGAACGAGGAATCCGAAGCACCACCAGCCGAAGACAGCGCTGCCGATGCCGAGTCGACGGTTGGTGCGGACAGTGCGCGTCAGGCAGACGTCGCACAAGTAGACGAGACGAGCCAGCCTGAACAGGCGTCGGCAGCATCGTCGCGCGAGGAGCGCTTACGGCTGATCGAGTTTGGCCTGGCAGCCATCTTCGTCTGGCTGCTGGGGCTGATGATCGCGCTGCCACGATTGCGCCGCAATCGCGGGAACCTTTCCTGACTCGCCAGCGTCATACCAGCAGAAGGTTGTGTTGATGAACCGCAGTGACAGGAGTGAACCGTGAGACTGATGTTGCAGAGGGGATCCGTGCCGCTCGCCGGCGTGCTGGTGGCCGTCGCGCTGGTGGGTGCGCTCGTGCTGAGCACCTGGGATCATGACGACAGCCGCGCGACCGCGGCCGAACCGGACACCACCCGTACGATCAACGTGAACGGCGAGGGGCGCGTCTCGCTGACGCCCGACGTCGCCATCCTTAACCTCGGCGTGATGACCCGCGACCCGCAGCTGGCGACAGCCCAGCAGAGCACGACCGAGGCGATGAACGCGGTCCGACAGGCGCTCATTGACGCGGGCGTGAAGACCGAGGATATCCAGACCAGCACATATGCCGTCAATGTCGAGCAGGACTACAACCAGCCGAATCAGCCAATCATCGGCTATTACGTGATTCAGACTGTCAGCGCGAAGGTGCGCCAGATCGACACCGCTGGTGATGTCATCCAGGCAGCCGTCGATGCCGGCGCGAATCAGGTGAACGGCATCTCGTTCACGCTCGAGGACACCTCAGCCGCGATCAACAAGGCCCGCGAGCTGGCCGTTGCCGACGCTCGCGAACGCGCTGAGCACCTGGCCGAACTGTCGAACGCGACCCTCGGCCCTGTCCAGACGATTACCGAGGGCTACACGACGCCCGTCTCGCCGGTCCGCGAGGGTGCTTTCGCTGCCGCCGAAGATTCCGCCGCCGGTGCCCCGACCATCGACGCCGGCACGATGGAAGTCACAGTCAGCGTTTCGGTGACGTACGTGATGCAGTAACGCCAGGGCAATAGTCACAAAGAACGGACGTCTCGCAGATGCGGGTCGTCCGTTCTTTGTTGGTCGCTGGCTAACGATCCGCAAGGCAACGTGATCGCGATGATGCAGGGGCGAGTCGCATACGCCCGGCTGGGGACACGACCATCCAGTAAGGGTGCCCAGGTGCGGTGGCTGCCAGTTGGAACGGGTTGGGGGCGGGACGGGCGCATGCAATACGCCCCTGCATTATTGTTTTGCGTTACGGCGATTCAGCCATCCCGCACGATCCTCTTGCAGGGGAACGCCATCGCCACGGCAGCCCGCCCGCCTGCAGCTGCACCACACTGATCGTCTCTGCTGCGTCGAGCTGGTACGGTGCCGATGGCAGTGGCGTGGGCGCGCCAGTTAGTGCGGAGGGCGGCTGGGTCGCTGGTCTGCGAGGCGTGCTCCAGGCGGGCGTCGATCTGCAGATCGAGCGTCGCCGTGATGTCGATTGCCGTTGTTGGCAGCGACGTTGAGAACATCCAGACCTGCGAGACGATGTGCGGCTCCAGACCGGCGGCAACCTGCGCAGGAAAGAACAGATGGTCGCGCGCCATCGGGTAAACCGCGTCGAGGACGGCACGACCGACGATACGATGATCGCGGTGAGTGATGTACGGCGGCCAGACGTGCTCGGGGTCGTGAGAGAAGATGACATCCGGCCGCACCTCACGAATCAGCTCGACGATCTTCCGGCCCAGTTCCAGTGTGTCATCAACCTCACCATCGCGCTCGTCAAGAAAGCGCAAATCGGTCAGGCCGAGGCGCTCATTCGCGCGCGCCGGCTCAGCCAGCCGCGTTGCCGCGACATCATCCGGTGTCACGCTGCGATCTGCCGAGCCTGTATCACCGGCAGCCACCAGCGCCATCGAGACGTCCGCGCCCTGCTGAACCAGATGCGCGAGCGTGCCGCCGCACCACGACTCCATGTCGTCAGGATACGCGCAGATGACCAGCACAGTCGCCACGTTTGGCAACGGCGCATTCTGGATGACAGGTGATTGCACGTACCCTCACTCCCCGATCAACGATCTCGACGCTGAGATCCTGTTCGGAAACACACAACGCCCGGAGCAATACTGCTCCGGGCGTTGCGCGGGGGTGGTGGGGTGGAGAGTGGTCGCCATGCGGGCACGACGACCACGGGTGTACTTACTGGTCGGCCGGCCGCGTGCCGAGGGTGACCTGAACGGTCACGGTCTCGCCGGTCGTGCCGCGGGCGATAGTCAGCTCAACCGTGTCACCCGGCTTGTGCTGGAACAGGATGTCCTGCAGCGATGTGGTCTGACTGATCTCCTCACCGTCGATCGCGGTGACGATGTCGTTCGCCTCAACACCGGCTGTCGCAGCCGGCCCACCGGCGACCACATCGGCGATGAACGCGCCGTGGTCAACTGGCAGATTCTGGGCAGACGCGATCTGCGGGTTGATGAGCTGGTAGGAGATGCCGAGGAACGGACGCACAACCTGACCGTTTTCGATCAACTGGGAGGCGATGTCCTTGACCGTGTTGCTCGGAATCGCGAAGCCCAGACCCTCAGCGGTCACGCCCGGCTCTGCCTGGCGAACGACGGCTGTGTTGACACCGATGACCTGGCCCTGCATGTTCAGCAGCGGGCCGCCGGAGTTGCCCGGGTTGATCGGCGCATCGTGCTGGATCATGTTCTCCATGCCAGCGCCGCCCTGCGAATCGAGCGAGCGACCGAGGCCGGAGACGATGCCCTGGGTGACGGTGTTGGTGTATTCGCCCAACGCACTACCGATCGCCACCACGTCTTCACCAACGCGCAGCGTGCTGGAATCGCCAATCTCTACCGTGGCCGGGACCGTCTGATCGATCTTGATGACGGCGATGTCGCTCACCGGATCGGTGCCAACGAGCGTCGCGTCAACCTCGGTGCCGTCCACGAAGAGGACGGACAGGCTGTCGCTGCCCTCAACGACGTGGTTGTTGGTGATGATGTATCCGTCGTCGCTGACGATGAAGCCGGTGCCACTGCCGGCCGGCTGCAGCTCGCTGGACGACTGGCCAAACCCTGCGAATGTCTGCTTGTTGATCACGGTCACGACGGCCTGATTCACGTCGTCAACCAGATCGGCCGTATTGTCGTAGGTCGGTGCGTCAGCGGAGCCAACGAGGAATGGATAGGCGGTCGATTGTGTGGCGGCCGGTTTCGCGCTGGTGGTCTCGACCTTCACCGTCGAGGTGTTCGTTGCCGCCGCCGTTGTGCTTTCGGTCGTCGCCGATGCGGCCCCGGTTGCTGATGTGGCTGTGGCGATGACCGCCGTGCCGTCGTCATTGCCACTGGAGCCGGTCGAGCAGGCGGCCGTCAGGCCCATTGTCACCATCAGGACAATCACGAGCAGGAGATGAGATAACGAGATTCGTCTTACACGTTGCATATCCAGATGCACCTTTCCGTTCTTACGCCATCCGCCGCCGGCCCTGTGGCATCATCGAGCGGATCTGGCGGATGTCGCCGCTCCAGTCACACCGGGGCATTTCGTTTATGAGTATCACGGAAGCAACTGAGGTACTGGTGAATGCGACCTGAAAGTTCGCTGAAAACGCATCGCCCCTGTTTGCACCGGAGTGGTGGTCAATTGTCACGTCGCGTAGTGCAGCAATCGTGCCGCCCACAATCCGCCTGACGCGCCGCGCGCTGCTGGCCACGACGGTCGGCCTCGTCGCCGGAGCATGCCTGCCGACGGGCGGCGAGTCAAACGATCCGCCCACGCTCTCGACGACTGCCTTCCCCAATCCCGACATTCTCGCGACGACGGACTGGCTCGCCGAGCAGATGAGCAACCCGCACCTGCGGCTGGTCGATTGCTCGTCGCTGCGGTCGTGGAGGCGCGATCATCTGCCCGGCGCGCGGCACGTCTGGTGGCAGGACACGATCGAGATCCACAACGAGATCTACGGGATGCTGGCCGGGGCAGAGAGTCGGCAGCGCATCTTGAGCGACGCAAGCATCACTGCCGATTCCATGGTCGTCTGCTACGACCGCTCCGGCGGTGTCTGGGCGAGCCGCGTCCTCTGGATGCTGCACGCCAGCGGCTTCCGGAACGTGCGGCTCCTGGACGGTGGCGAGCAGGCGTGGCGGACGTCCGGGCATGCCGGAGAGCGTGCCGTCGAAGCCTCGGGCGAGCCCGTACATATCCAGCAGGACGAGAGCGTCATCGCGCACGGCGCAGACATCGTCGGGCTGCTGGAGCGCCCGGAGGTCGCGATTCTGGACACCCGCACGGAGGCGGAGCGCCGCGAGACGTGGTTCGATCACCTGCAACGCGGCACGATCCCGAACAGCCACTGGCTGCCGCGCGACGCATTCCTGATCGGCGGCGACAGCCTGGCGCTGGTTGCGCCGGACCTGCTCGAACAGCGTCTCGCCAGCGCAGGTGTGTCGCCGAACGCCGAGGAGATTATCGTCTTCGGCCTGCATGGCACGCTCGCCTGCCTGCCATACGTCGCGTGTCTCGCACTCGGGCGACAGCGCGTGCGCGTCTACGACGGTTCGTGGGCGGAGTGGGGCGCACAAGCCAAGTGGCAGATTGCGCCGATCTGAGACTAGCCTGATAGCGCCTGAGCCGGTAGCATCTGCGGCGGGGGGCAGATAGCCGGGTGTCATCTGAACAAGCAGACCAACGACTCCAACGCCGACGACTGATCGTCTCAGTCGTCGCCTTTGCCTTTCCGCTCATGGCCTCAATCGCACCGCCGACCATCGACGATCTGAGTCCGTGGGGGCTGCGAGTCCTCTCGGTCGTCGTCGCTGGGCTGATCCTCTGGATGTCGGAGGCGATGCCGATCGCCGCCACGTCGCTCGGCGTCGTCGCGATGCTGGCCATTGTCGGTCCGGGCGAGAGCGACGATGCGCTGCGCACGGCGCTGGCCGGGTTCGAGTCGCCGGCCCCGTACTTCCTGCTCTGCGCGCTCGCCCTCGGCACAGCAACGGTCAAGACCGGCCTGGCCCGGCGATTGGCGCACATGCTGGTGCGCGGCGCGCGCGGCAGCGGTCGTCGTCTCTACAGCCAGATGGTCGGGATGATGGGTCCGATGGCGGTGCTCGTGCCGTCTGCGCTCACCCGCAGCGCCATCCTGATCCCGGCCTACGAGTCGGTTTTCCAGACCCATCGGATTGAGCGCGGCCACCGTCTGCCACGGCTGGTGATGCTCGGTACCGGGCTGCTGCAGCCGCTGGCATCGACAGCAGTGCTGACCGGCGGGGCGGTTCCGGTCGTCGCGTCGTCGCTGGTTGGTGGCATCTCGTGGGCGCGCTGGTTCGCGCTGATGTCAGTGCCGATGTACACCCTGCTGATTTGTGTTGGCACCGCGCTCTACGTGCTCTACCGCCCGATCGACATGCCGGCCGAACGTCCGGCTCAAGCTGACGCGAAACCCACCGAGCTGCCACCGATGAGCGCCGTCGAGTGGCGCGGATTGATCATCATCGGCTCGACGACGATCCTCTGGCTGACCGACTTCCTCCACCACCTGAACCCGGCGATTCCGGCGCTGATCGGCGCGACAGCGCTCTTCCTGCCGGTCGTCGGCGTCTTGCGCTGGGATGAGTTCGAGAGCGGCTCGCCGTGGTCGATCTTCCTTGTCACAGCCAGCGCGTTATCGTTGGCGGTCGCGCTGAACGACAGCGGCGCGGCCTCGTGGGTGGCCGCAACGATCGTTGAGCAAATCCCGCTAGACACGTTCCCGCTGGTCCCGCTGTTACTCTCAATGATGGCGATCGTCGCCGTAGTGAACGCCATCCTGCCCAACCGGACAGCTGTGCTCGGCATCACGATTCCGCTACTCATGTCGCTGGCCGGCCCGCTGGGGCTGAACCCGGTCGTCGTCGGGCTGATGGCCCCGATCATCGCTCAGACAACGATCTTCTACCCGGTACAGATTGCAACCGCGCTGATTACCTACCGGACAAACCACTACACCGCCGGGGAGCTGGTGCGCGGCGGGGCGATTCTGACCGTCGTCAGTATCTTGATGATCTTCCTCGTCGCGCTGCCCTGGTGGGCACTCATGGGTGAGCCAATCCATCCATAAGAGTTACGCAATGTTTTCCCCGCGTGGCTGCGTCGGATGCGACGCTTGTGCATGACTCTTGACGCAAATGGTAAAACCTTCTGCGATTGCTGGAATGCCAGCTCGACAGCGCCACGCGACCTGCCAACTTCTCACCCGTTCGTGGATATGCTGCGACCCCTGGCCAGCCGAAGAGCGCTCCTCTTCGGGGAAGGTTTCGTGTGTCTCGCTATCGTGCATCGGCGTTGCTTGCCGTCGTAGCAGCCTTCGCGCTGCTCCTTACCTCCGTACCGCTACCATCACTCGGTGCCCGCCCGTCGATTACTGCCGGGCTCCAAACCTCACCTTCGCTGCCTCCAATTGACCCTGCCGTCAGCGCCCAGTGGGACGCTGCAGATGGCCCTGTCGCGCGCTTCGAAGTGACGCGCGGCTGGGTCTGGGGGCCGTCAATTACCGCTATCAGTGTCGACGATGTACCCGGAACAGACGGCGCAGTGCGGCGACAGGTCTACTTCGACAAGGGCCGTCGCGACGTTTGTCGATCCCGCCGCCGATCTCGCGGCCGTGGTTCGCGGTCGGCGCTCAACTGGTGACCGAACTGCTCTCGGCGCGATTCAGACGGCGGACGGTCAGTGGATTGAGCGCGGCCCTGCCCAACATTCCGGTCGTCGGCGATGTGGACCAGCCCAATCCAGTAACCTACGCGACCCTCGGCACACTCTCGCGCCTGCCAACCGACGAGTCGCCGGTGCTCGCCGACGACGCGACCGGCTCAGCCGTCACCGCCTTGCTGCACCCAGACGGGTCCGTGTCGGCAGACGGCCTGCCCGCGCCGGCGATCGCCATCGGTCGCTTCGACGAACAAACTCGTCACAATATCGCCTGCGGCGGTTGTTGAGTGGGAAGCACATCGCAGCCGTATTCCGCACTGTACGTCCTCGGCCACCCACTGAGCGAGCCGTACTGGGTGCAGACGGAGGTCGCCGGTGTCGAGCAGTACGTCCTGCTCCAGGCATTCGAGCGCCGGGTGCTGTCGTACACACCCGGGAACCCGGACGGTTGGCAGACCGAATCCGGCAACGCCGGACAGCACTACCGCATCTGGCGCAACCTGCATACGATCGCAGATCCACGACTCGCGGCGCTTGCCGTCACGATCCCGTACGGTGATGAAATCGTCCAGGCGGCCACCGAAGCCGGCGTCGATCCGTGGCTGATGGCGGCGATCGCGACAGCCGCGTCGGATGGCAACCCGCTATCGACGACCGACGACGGGCATACCGGGCTCATGGGTATCCGTTGGAGCGATGTGCCACGCGATCCGCAGGCAAATACCCGGATCGCGGCGGCGGAGCTCGCCCGCATCAGTGCCGCGACGAACGACACGTCGCTCATCCTCGCCCGCTACTACGCCGGGGACAACGCTGACCCGGCTGCAGGAAGCGTTGCGGCGTTCGTCAGTTCCGCGACAACAGCATTGAACGCTCTCCACGCGCGCATCAGCATCCCTGAGGCAGCCACCAACGCGGCATCGAGCGACCCAGCCAATGCACCCCTCGTGCAACTCCCCGCTCGCTTTGACAGCAGTTGGTGGTCGCAGTCGCTAGCCTGGTATGCAAGCTGGTCAGGTGCGCGCCCGGGCGCTGCGGATGATCCGGCGGACCGCTGGTGCGTCGCAGATGGCTACGTGCCCGGCGACCGCCTCCAGCTCACGGCCAACGGCAAGACGACCGACTGCACTGTCGGCGCGACGCCGGGATCAGTCGGCCTGCCAACCCTGGCTGACGGCAGCATCGGCATCAGCGCGGCGGCGGCAACGAGCCTGTCGCTCAACGGCGAAGCCGATGGCGCTGTGATTGAGCTCAGCACACAGCCAACGGTACAAACGCAGTCCGCCGAGCAACTCGTTGGCGAGGGCGCTGCCGCCTACTACAGCGCCAGCTACGACCGCGCCTGGTGGGAGCGCACAATCGGTCTGCACGCCAGTTGGGGCGGTGCGGTGAGCGGCTGGGCCGTCGACCCGAACGGCTACTACTGCGTCCATCCGGACTTCCGGCCGGGCCAGCGCCTGCGGCTCGTCGCCAACGGCATCACCATCGAGTGCACCATTGGCGATACGGTCCAGGCAGCGCATCAGGCGCAGTGGCGCTCGCGCTGGGCGATTGAGCTCTCCTGGAGCAGCTTCGCCGCACTCGGCCTCGACAAGAAGAACGTCGTCCAGGTGTTTGCAATCGAGTAACGCCTGCCAGACGCATGCGTTCGCGCGGGATAGTGCTTGCGCTGTCCCGCGCTAATTCGGGTTCATCACCGTTGCGCCATCCCAGTTGTCGACATAGTCGAGGAAGCGACGGATGTGATCGGCGAGCTCGGCGGTGGTGGGGTAGCCATCGACGCGGGTGAGCGGGCGCTGGTAGGCGTGCGACGCCGGCTCGTGGGATTGCACGGCTGCGTAGAACTCGACCCGAGCGCCGTTGGCTTCCGGGATCGCATGAACCAGCAAGCCACGCTGGAACCCGGCAGATGACCAGCGAATGACGACCTGCGCTGCTTCGGCCTGATCGTCGGTGGCGATCGTCACCGGATGCCGCCAGCCGTTGCTGGCTGTGCCAGCTGCGACCGCCAGGATACCGGCCAGCTCGCGGCGGCCATCGTCCGGCTGCATCTCCGGGCGCGGTCCGGCAAAGGCGGCGAACTCCTGGCGCAGACCGGTGCGGCGTTCATATCCGGCCCGAATACGCGGATCGCGCCAGAGGACGACTCCAGCGATCAGAATCGCGACGTGCAGCACGCCGATGACGGCGCTGAAGACCGGCGTCTGCCGCGAATAGATCGTCTCCCAGTCGCCGGAGACGCCACCCACCGCATCGATCAGCGGATAAAACACGAGCGCATTCAGCAGGCTGAAGGCACCGAAGACGAACAGCAGATAGGTGATCGCCACGTTGCCGGGCTTGAACCAGGCCCAGGCAAATGCGCCGAATCCAAGGATGACGTTCACCAGCGTGCCTGCAAAAGCGATCCAGGCCAACTCGATCGGCGTGTAGCGCCCGATATGCTCGACGTAGCCGTAGTAAAGGAAGAAGCCCCAGCCGACGATCTGGCCGCCGAGCGCCTTGACGAAGACCGCATGTCCGAGCTCGTGGAGGATGACGCTGATCGGCACCAGCACGAACAGCGCAAGGCGGGTCAGGCGCTGGCGCTCGTCCATCGTCAGGCGATTGTCGAACAGCGCCTTGCGGTTTCGGACGGCGTCGACGAGCGACGCGACGGCAATGACCGCCAGCATCACCGTGAAAATCGGCATCCCACCATCAAACACGGTCCCGGTGCCCCCGTCCGGCTCTGCTCCACGCGCCGCACCATCTGCGACGTCGCCATTGTACTGAGAGTGGGCGACGCAACTCTCGGCACGCGATATGCGTCATTGGATAACACCAAACGTCGTGTTCGCGTTTTTGGCATCGATCACTAGATCGGCGTTGCGAAAGGGGTGTCCGCCAATGCTTTTCCCTGACGATCAGAGCCCGATCTCTGAGCTGCTTCACCGTGACCATTACACACCGGACGAGCTGGCACGACTGCTCGATCTTAGCCCGGAGGTGGTTCGTCACGAGGTCCGCGTTGGCCGACTGAAGGCGTACATTATCGATCACCGGGTAATCGACATCCGACGGCCAGACGTGATCGATTGGCTCGATCGCCGCCACACTGAGCTGATCGACATGCTGCAGCGTGGCGCGAGCGAGCCGGCGACGTCGCATTCCAGCGAAGACTGAGCGCGCTAGCACGCTCAGTCTTGCACGACCGCAGCTGCCGCCGAGCGCAGCGCGCTCGTGGCAACTGCGGTCATGTGGCGGATGATCTCATCGACCGGCAGAATCGCGTCGATCAAGCCAACGCTCTGGCCGGACATGGCAACGAGCTCGTAGAGACGGCCCGCTGCGCCCGCGGCTGCCACTTCGCGGCGCATCGCCTCGACATCCAGCGTGCCGGCCTGCCAGGCCGCTTGCACACGCTCGGCAAACGGCGTGCGGATGGCAGTCGGAACGGTCGCGTACTCGCCGGGTGCCGGTGGGAAGATGGTGTTCCAGGCGTTGAGCTTCATGACATCGCCCGGCCCGCTGGCGACGATCATCTCTTTCCAGCCCTGCGCGATCTCCGCCTCGACGGAGGCGAGGAAGCGCGTCCCGACGTTCACGCCCTGTGCGCCAAGGGCCAGCGCCGCGGCGATCCCACGCCCGTCGGCGATCCCACCGGCTGCGACGACCGGTATCGGCGACACGGCGTCGACGACCAGCGGTACCAGCTCAAGCGTCGAGATCGCGCCGGTGTTGCCGCCCGCCTCAGCGCCCTGGGCGATGATGATATCTGCGCCACCCTCAGCCGCCTCAACTGCCGCGCGAACCGTGACGACCTGCTGGACGACGACCGCGCCGACCTCGTGGGCACGCGCGACAAGATCACCCGGATCGCCAAGCGCGAACGAAATGACGGCTGGTCGCGCGTCGAGCGTGGCCTGAAAGGCTTCCTCATCAAGCTGGGAGATGCCGTGATTGACCGCGAACGGGCCATTGGTGCGCTCGGCGGCCACCTCAATCTCGTGGCGCAGCGCGTCGGCACTGAGCCGCAGTGCGGCAATGCTCCCCAGCGCACCGGCGTTCGAGGCAGCCGCGGCCAGCATGCCGGTCGCCGCCCCGCCCATCGGCGCTTGAATGATCGGTGTCTCGATCTTCAGCAGATCGCACAATGCGGTGCGTAGCATGACCCCTCCATATCCCCACCCGTGGCCCTATGGCGTGAAGAACCGATAGTAGTCGCCGCCCGAGATCGTGGCGCGCAGGGCCTCGCCATCAACGATCGTGTCGAATCGGATCCAGTCGTAGATGTGACCGTTAATCGGAATGCCGAAGAGACCATCGCCTTGCGGCACAAGTGCCTGCTCTTCGTCAAAGCCATCCGGCGCTGCATAGGTAAAGAGCAGTTGCAACTGGCCCTCACAGGCAACGACACGAACATCACTCGTCCACGGGTTATGCGAACGATAGTGGCCAGTGTAGGCGTGCCACTCCTCAGGCAGCGGGTCATATGACGGGCGTTCGACGCCGTCGCGGTAGAGCACATCGCCACCATGAACGAGCGCCACAGCGTTCTCACCATCAAAGCGCACTTGTAGCCAGGTCCAGGCGAGTTCCGGGTCAGCCGCACGGAACGAGGTCGCGCCCAGCTTCGTCAACGGAACCCGGCGTCCCTCAGTGACCAGCGACAAGCGATCGCCGGACGCCACGATCTCCCAGGTAAGCAAATCGGAGCGATAGGTTCCAGCGATGCTGTCAGCATTCTCAACGGCATCGAGGTCCGGCTCGTCCGGCAGCGGCGGCAGATCGGTCCCGTCCTGCGCGGCAGCGAGGACCGAGATCGCGTAGCGCACGATCCGCTGCTGCATGCCAGTGCCGTTGACCAGGACAACAGCACCGATGCCGCGCTCGACATCCGCGAACATCGCCGATTCGTAACCGACCATGCCGCCGGTGTGCCCGAGAATCTCCATCCCCTCGCGCGTGTCGGTATACAGCCCGCAGCCGTACCAGAGGCCAGAGCCCTTGCCCATCTCGATGACCCGCTCGGTCAGCAGCGCAAAGCTCTCCTCGGAGAGAACGCGTCCGGCTGGGCCGACTCCACCGTTCATCAGCATCCGTAGCCAGATCGTCAGGTCGGATGCGGTCGAGCAGATGCAGCCGTCGCCGGTGTTGGACTCCAGCCAGGTCGCCGGAGCGAGTGGGTCGCGCGGGTGCCACGGGCGGTCACCATCACGAGCGACGTAGCCGACAGCCAGCCGCGGTCGCACGTTGTTGTCGATTACCGGCACTGTATCGTGCATCCCGAGCGGGTCGAGCAGACGCTCGCGAATAACCTCCGCGTAGGGCTTGCCCTCCAACCGCTCCAGCAGCAGGCCGAGCGCCTTGTAGCCCAGGTTCGAGTAGTGGAATCCCTCGCCGGGTGCGTGCGCCGCCTGCAACTCGCGTGTCGCCCAGACCTCGAAGCGCGGATCGGGCGTGAAGTCGTTCCCGCCGGACAGGCCGGATGAATGCGTCAGCAGGTGATGAACAGTGATCGGCGCGTACTCGGACTGAATCGCAAACAGCGGCAGCAGATCGGAGACCGGCGTATCCAGATCCAGCCGACCCTCGTCGCGAAGCTGCAACAACGCAACCGCCGTGAACGACTTGCCGATCGAACCGAACTCGAACAGGTGCGATGGTTTGACCGGTATCCCGGCTGCAACGTCAGCCAGACCGGTCGTCGCGACGGCGATCAGCTCGTCGCGCGTGGTGAGTGCCAGCGAAATCCCCGGACCGGTATCTCGCGCGAGCCGTGCATTGACGAATTCGTCGATCCTGCCGAGTGCAGCATCGAGCGCCTCGTTGGTCCAGTTCACGTCTATCCTCCGGTGTGCGAATCACTGCTACACGTGCCGACCGACCATTGGCCGATCCAATAGCAGAATAGCGCACTCCGTCCGGAGAGACTGGCTGTCAACACGCCCGGTTGCGCAGCGGTGCTGGCTCAGCCGATCGGTGCAGGGACAGGGCTGTTGTCGGCGTAGCGCCAGCGGTAGTAATGCTGGCCGATGTTGCCCGCCTCGACCTGCCAGCCGGCGGCGTTGTCGGGTGTGTAAGTCAGACAGCGTCGCTCGAAGCACTGAATCAGCACGTCCCGATCGACACCGGCGACCTTGACCGTCGCCCAATACGCCTCGGTGATCGGGAAGCCGGTGGCGTAGAACGGATCCTGGAAGATCTTGCCCTGCGCCGTGTTGCCGTTGTCCCAGACGACGCCGCTCGAATTCATGAAATCCCAGAAGACGGACGCGACCTGGTGGTCGATGCCCCACGTTTGCAAGCGATAGCCAGCAGTGACGCCAAAGCGCGCCAGGGAGCTGTCGGTGGTTGTCCGGCCATCGCGGGCGACACGGGTCGTCAGCACCTGGCCGTCCATCGCAGCCGGAGCGTTGAGCAGCCGCAGGAACGTCGCGTAGGTTGGCGCAGTCGGGTTGACCGCATCACCGGCGACCGGGATCTGCGCCGGCTCCCAACTCCAGAACAGGTTATCGCCAGCCTGCACGCGCCCGGTAATCAGCTCCTTCGCCAGCAGACCGTTTGTGACGTACCACGGGGAGTCGGGGGCAACAGTCGGATCGGTCGTGATCTCCATCCGACTCTTGTCGAAGTACTGGACGATGCGCTTGCCACCGGGCGCTTCGACATACGGCTCGATGATGCCGCCGGTGTAGCCCGACGGCCCCCACATCCAGGTGCGGCTGACCGCGACATCCGCGACCGGCTTGTCAGTACGCTGCCAGGTGGTTTCGAACGCCGGAGTCCAGATCAGCGACCCAGCGCTGGCAGCCGAGGTCGCCAGGGGGAAAACAACGACAACAACAATAAACACCAACGGAATGAACCGAGATCGCACAGTCAGATACTTCCAGAGTAGAGAACGGGTCGGGCGGTGACGCCGAGCTTCCCGGCCCCGGCGTCGAACCAGAAGTATTCACCGCCGGGGTGGCGGTTGCCGAATTCAAGGTTCGCATCGAGTTCGCGCCTGCGTCAGTGCCGCAGACCACTCGCGCGATAAAGTGGTCGGCAAAGTCCAAGTTTTGTCTGGGATATGGTAATGCAATCGTGTTGTTCGCAGCACCAGGCGTGTTGCTTCAAGGAGTTACATTATGACTCTCGCTATCCGTTCTGCACACAACCAGCTTTCTGAACAACTGCAATGTGCGCTCAGCGACGGTTACCTGACCACTGAGCAGGTTCGAGAGCGGTGCATTTCAAACCCAATCGCCTCGACCTCAACGTAGCCGAGGCTATACAGTGTGCCCACAACGACAGTCTTCCTCAGACAACTGTGGGTGCGGACTTGAGCTCCTTATCAGCCTCCTCGCTGACTAGCCTGCATGCCAATCTGCGGACGCACCCTGCGTGAGGCAGTTGGCGAGTTCGTTCATCATCTGAATTCCCTGCTCAGCAGGATGTTGACGCATACACCTCTCCAGTCATTCGTCTCCGAACGCATCGAGAATGGCACTCGCCGCGAATTTGCAGTTGTCACGTTCCCTCGCCAAAGCGACGGGACTGCAACGATCGAACTGGCAACCGGATACGGTCTAATGGACTTCTACATTGCCCAGACGCTCGACGGTGTTGAGGATCCTGATCGGAAGCAATTGCGACTACGAGCCGTGAGCTATGTATATGCGCTTCAACCGCATTCGTGGGACGATCGCATCGTTCGGTGGGAGTACGTCAAATTCCCGGCTCAGGAGTCATTCTGGTGTCGCCATCATCTCCAGGGGCCGTTGGAGTTTGCGATTCGTGACAGCCGAGGTGCAATACATACCTCGACATTGAACGAATGGCACCTGCCAACCGGGTGGGTCACAATCGAAGAAGTCATCCGCTTCTGTCTACACGATCTCGAAGCGTCAGCGCTCACGGATCGCCAAGAGTGGCATGCGGCACTGAACGACAGCATCGAGATCTTTCGAACCCGATTCTCAGCGTTTGGTGAGACGTAGAAGCGCCTGCGCTCGCCGGGCCCGCGTTTAGCCAATACTGCTGCTTCACCTGCCGTCTGCGTTGCGCAGCCAAGCGCATACCCTGAATTCGTTGTAGAATTCACAACCCGAGGCATGTCGATGCGCAGGGTCGTCAGGACAGCGTGCGCTGGTCACGTCCTGACAGCGAATCTGGGCCATCCGATGGGGGTCGGAACGCTACCTCGGTCCGGTACAGCGACCACCTGCGGCGACATCCACGTCTGGCCGACGAGAGGCGTCAGGCACCTCGTTGCGCACCTGCGCACGAGCGATTGCGATGTCTACCCGTCGGCACGTTCAATCTCTGGGAGGCGTACCGGTCATGGTGGAATCCGCACCTACAGCTGCTGCCCAGGCCCGTCCGGTAACCATCGGCGTGCCGAAAGAGATCGTCGAGAACGAGCGTCGCGTCGCGCTCATCCCCGACGCAGTCAAGAAATTTGTGGCAGCCGGCCACTCCGTCCTCATTCAGTCCGGGGCAGGGCTGGAGGCGGCGTACACCGATGATGCCTATACGGCAGCCGGTGGGACGATTGTGCCGGACGCCGCTGCCGTGTTCGGCAAAGCTGATCTGATCCTCAAGATTCAGAAGCCGGAACCGAACGAAGTCGCGATGCTGCGCAATAGCACGACGCTCCTCGCCATGCTGCAGCCGCTGGTGAACCACGATCTCGTCCGCCAACTGGCGAGCGCAGGCGTGACGTCCGTCTCGATGGACGCGATCCCGCGCACGACGCGCGCGCAGTCGATGGACGTGCTCTCGGCGATGAGTACGCTCGGTGGCTACAAGGCCGTCCTGCTGGCAGCCGACAACATGCCCAAGATCTTCCCGATGCTGATGACCGCCGCCGGCACAATCGCACCGGCCAAGGTGCTGATCATCGGCGCTGGCGTGGCCGGGCTGCAGGCGATCGCGACGGCACGTCGCCTCGGCGCGGTCGTCGAGGCGTATGACACTCGCCCGGTCGTCAAGGAGCAGGTCGAGTCGCTCGGCGGCAAGTTCGTCGAAGTCGACATGACCGGCATTGAGGCACAGACGCAGGATGCCGGTGGCTATGCCCGCGAGGCGTCGCCAGAGCTGCTGCGCCGCCAGCAGGAGACGATGGCAAACCGGGCGGCGCGCTCCGACGTGGTCATCACTACGGCGCTCGTGCCGGGCCGACCAGCTCCGAAGCTGGTGATGGCCGACACCGTCGCTAAGATGCAGACCGGCTCAGTGATCGTCGATATGGCCGCCGAGACGGGTGGCAACTGTGAGCTGACCGTCCCCGGCGAGATCATCACGACACCCAACGGGGTGACGATCATCGGTCTGACGAACCTGCCGTCCACGCTACCGTTCCACGCGAGCCAGATGTACTCGAAGAACCTGCAGAACCTCCTGGCGATCATGCTGACCAAGGAGGGCGCGCTGAACATGAACTTCGAGGATGACATCATCAAGGGCACGACGATCACGATGGACGGTGCGATCATCCACGAGGCCACGAATAAGGCGATGGGACAACCGGCCGCAACGAGCTGAACGACTGACGATCAGCGAGCGTTGGACCTGGGGGTAAGGAGAGGTTGTGCGTCATGAATCGGGGGCTCGGGTATGAGTAACGAGGTCCTCCTCGGGATCTACGTCTTCCTGCTGGCGATCTTCGTCGGCGTTGAGGTAATCGGCAAGGTGCCATCGACCCTGCACACGCCGCTGATGTCGGCGACGAACGCCATCCACGGCATCGTCCTGCTCGGCGCGATGATCGTGCTCGGCTGGGCAGATCAGTGGTGGCTGCAAGTGATTGGCTTTTTCGCGGTGATCCTCGGCGCGGCCAACGTCTTCGGCGGCTTCGTCGTGACTGACCGCATGCTGGAGATGTTCAAGCGCAAGCCGGGCGCTGGATCGGCAGGCCAGAAGCGATGAGCGATCTGTTTACGACCCGCGACGGTCTGGTCGGACTGGCCTATCTCGTCGCTGCGATCTTCTTTATCTTCGGTCTGCGCTACCTGTCGAACGCCCAGACGGCGCGACGCGGCAACCAGATCGCCGCAATCGGCATGGGTATCGCCATTCTGGCGACATTCTTCCTCCACCAGGATGGTGTGGGGATGTCGGCCACCAACATCGTCCTGATCATCGTTGCCATCGCGATCGGCGGCGCTGCATCGACCTATCCGTCACGCAAGGTGCCGATGACGGCGATGCCGCAGATGGTCGCCATCTTCAACGGCATGGGCGGCGCGACGGCAGCACTGGTTGCCATCGGCGAGTTCATGCACCTGAGCGACGAGCTCAGCCGCGGACAGACCATCTCGGTCGTCCTCGGCGTCATCATCGGCTCGATCTCCTTTGCCGGTAGTGTCATCGCCTTCCTGAAGCTGCAGGAGATGATCTCCGGTCGGCCAATCGTCTGGACCGGACAGAACATCGTCAACGCGATCGTCGCCCTGGGCATCGTGGTGCTCGGCGTCTCGGTGGCGCTCGGCTTTGTCGAGGGTGATACGGCCAAGGGCCTGCTGCTTGGCGTCTTCGGCCTGTCGCTGCTGCTCGGTCTGGCGACGGTGCTGCCCATCGGTGGCGCGGACATGCCGGTCGTCATCGCGATCCTGAACTCGTTCACGGGCGTCGCGGCGGCCATCACCGGCTTCCAGCTCGACAACCAGGCGCTGATCGTGGCTGGTGCGCTCGTTGGTGCGTCCGGTGCATTCCTGACGCTGTTGATGGCTCGCGCGATGAATCGCTCCGTCTCCAACGTCCTCTTCGGCGCATTCGGCTCGCACACAACATCTGGTGGTGGTGCCACTGGCGCAGGCGGCGAGGCGCTGCCGGTGCGCGAGATCAGCGCCGAGGATGCGGCGATCCCGCTGTCATATGCCGAGCGCGTCATCATCGTGCCGGGCTACGGTCTCGCCGTGGCGCAGGCGCAGCAGCAGGTGCGTGAGCTGGCCGATCTGCTCAAGGAGCGCGGCGTCGATGTGCGCTACGCAATCCACCCGGTGGCAGGTCGTATGCCGGGCCACATGAACGTCCTCCTCGCCGAGGCCAACGTCGCTTACGACGACCTCTACGAGATGGAGCAGATCAATGACGACTTCGCCAACACCGATGTCGCGCTCGTGATCGGCGCGAACGACGTCACCAACCCGGCGGCGCGCAGCGACACGAGCAGCCCGATTTACGGCATGCCGATTCTGAACGTCGACCAGGCGAAGAACATCATCGTCCTGAAGCGTGGTATGAGCTCCGGCTTCGCCGGCATCGAGAACATGCTCTTCCACGACCCGAAGACATCGATGCTCTTCGGCGACGCCCGCGCCTCCCTCGGCAAGCTGATCGAGGCGGTCAAGGCGACCTAGGCCCAGCACATCTGACACAGTGACACGAGCGGGGGAGAAATCTCCCGCCCGTGTCGTTGTCCACGCACAACAGTCGCTCATCGACTGGCAGACGGTGGCCGATAGCCGCGCAGGCGGACAAACGGTCGGAGCAACAGACCTCCAACCCGGATGATCGACCAGGGCGGCGATGTCGGACGCAACACATCGCCGTAGCTGCTGATGAGAACGATCATCCTCGGCGTTACTTTCACGCCGTCAGACGTCGGAGGTGTTTCGTCCATCAACGCAAACCAGTCGCGGAAGAACTCTTCACTCCGCAGCGCCGGTCGCGCTTCCTGCAGAGAGTGGGCGTCCTCCGGGCCGGGGTTCCAGAAGTTGTGGGGAACATTGGGAGGAATGACGATGCGCTCACCAGCGCGAACGACGTACTCCTGTCCTTCAATCGAGAAATGCAGCACTCCAGCCAACACTTCAGCTGATGTCTCCTGATGTGGGTGAACATGCATCGGCTCCGGTGGTCCGGGCGGGTTGACCGTGTCAATCTGTAGCAGAGCTGCATCATGATGAACAAACAGCATGCGCTGACCAGTGCGGGGATTGACGATCTCGTTGGTGGGCATGGCCGACTCCTTCCTCTGGGTGAACGTCGATGCTGTGGTTCGGCACATTGTTTGATATTCGATAGAGTGAATCTATACTGAATATATGACACCGTCAAGATCTCGCCGCCAATACGATTCAGCCAGACGCCGCGAACAGGCCGCAGCCACCCATGAGCGTATTCTCGTGACTGCTGAGCGGCTATTCGCCGAGTTCGGCTACACGACGGTAACGATGGACTTGATTGCTCGGGAGGCCGGTGTTGCGGTCGCGACTGTCTATCAGCACTTCCCGGCACGAACGGCGATCATCGAAGCTATGGCTGATGCCGTTGTTGCTGCGCCGGATCTGAACGTTGAACAGGTGACAGCCGAGGTCGACCCAATCGAGCGCTTCAAAATCGGAGCACGGATCATCAGTGACCTGAACGAGCGAGCGTGGCTGGTCAACAGCATCTTGCGCGATTCGCGCGGAAGTGACGCAAGGCTGGCAGAGATATGGAACACGTGGCAGTCGCGTCACTACAACGCGGTTCGGCGCGCGGTCGACTCACTGGCTGCTGCTGGCGATCTGCGCGCAGGCGTCGATACTGAGCGGGCTGCCGACGTGCTCTACGCGCTGATGGGCAGCGAAGTGTACCGGGCACTTGTCAACGAACGTGGCTGGACGCGGAAACAGTACGAAGAGTGGCTCTTCCAGATTACCAGCCGCGAACTGCTGGACGGTCCACCAAACGACCTGCGGTAGACTAGCCGCGGCGTGCCTCTCGGCGATGCCAGGAGAGAACGATGGAGATGGGAGAGACGCGATGGCAGGGCGATATCTGATTCGTGGCGGTGTGCTGATTGACGGTACCGGCGCAGATCCGATTGAGGACGGCGCGGTTCTGGTCGAGGACGACAAGATTGTCGAAGTCGGACCGGCCAGCGCCATTTCGGCCGGCAGGGCGGACGTGATCGACGCCAAGGGCCGCACGATCATGCCGGGCATGATCGACACCCATATCCACATCGGCTCGGATGGCAACCCGAACCCGATGGGACGGCTCAAGGACCTCGTCGCGTATTCCGCTATCAAGTCGGCGGTCCACGCCAAGGCGCTGTTGGAGGCGGGCTTCACCGCCGTCCGCGATGCCGGCGCGCACGGCTACACCAACATCGCCACCCGCCAGGCGATCAACAACGGGCTGATCGTCGGGCCGCGCATGCGCGCGCCGGGCTACGGACTGACCAGCACCGGCGGCCACGGCGATAGCTACTACCGCCCAGAGGTCCACATCGACAATCCCGGTCTGGTCGACGGACCGGACGAAGTGCGCCGCACCACCCGCCTGATGCTGAAGATGGGTGCCGACTGCATCAAGTTCGTCTCGGCCACTGGCGGTGTCATGTCGGACGGCGACGAGCCGGCAGTGCCGCAGTTCACTGTCGAGGAGATGGCGGCAGGCATCCACGAGGCCAAGATGCACGGCGTCTACACCTTCGCGCACGCGCAGGGCAATCAGGGCATCAAGAACGCCATCACGGCCGGTATCAACAGCATCGAGCACGGCTTCTGGATCGATGATGAAGCTGCCCAGATGATGATCGACAACAACGTCTGGTTCGTCCCGACACTCAACGCCGTCTATCAGATCGTTGAGTACGGCGAAGAGGCTGGTATCCCGTCCTACGCGGTGCGCAAGGCACGCGCTGCGCAGGAAGCCCACCTCGAGAGCTTCGACCGCGCCTACAAGGCGGGCGTCAAGATCGCGATGGGCACAGACGCCGGCACGCCGTTCAATCGCCAGGGCGAGAACGCGATCGAGGTTGACCTGATGGTCCGCGCCGGCATGAAGGCGATGGACGCCATCGTCGCCACAACCAAGACTGCTGCCGAGCTGCTGCAGTGGGGCGACAAGACCGGCACGCTGGAGGCCGGCAAGTGGGCCGATGTCATCCTCGTCGACGGCAACCCGCTCGACAACGTCGGCATCCTCCGCCAGCCGGATCATATTGCGCTGGTCATGAAGGGCGGCACCGTCGCCGCAAGCCGGATGTAGGCCGACAACCAATCCATCTGCAACAGCGTGAGCCGTTAGGATTCCCGAGAATCCCAACGGCTCACTTTCGCATTCCTTTACGGAGTGCTCGTAATGGCCTCGACGAGATCGACCAGATCATCGAGCGTCCAGCGCGGCGCGGCCAGCACGGAGATTGAGTACCACGACTCAGCGTCCGACCATACGGCACTCGCCGGATCGCCGCTGTCTGGATGACCAACCCAGGCCACCTCGCCAATTGATGTGGTGATGTGCTGCGCCGCACGAGGTGCTGTCACAACGGTATTGCTGCGTGGGCTGATTGTGAGTTCCAGAGGCATGCCATCGGTGCTGCTCAGGATAATGTGATCCCAGGTGCCATCTTCGCAATATTGATTGGTGACCTGCCATTTGACGGGCAGCACCGCCTCGATCATGACTCGCGAGCACGTCGCGGAGGCTGCTGCTGTTGGCGTTGCAAACACGTCACTCGCCAATTGCTCACTCGGCAGCTCATCCCAGGTTTGGACATCGGACGAAGAGACGACGACAGTCCCACTATGCGCTGTCTCAGCCACGAAACTGATGCTCAACAGCCGTTCGCTGTGATCATCCAGTACAACACGGCGATGCACGCCGACTACGTCATCATCGATGGCATTGGAGAGCGACGCGAGCGACGCCGCGTCGAACTCAGGTGAAAGGTCAACGTCGATGAGCTGCTGACCTTCGCTTTCAGTAATGCGGATGTGATCAGCATCAGCAGCAATGAGATTCGTCCGAATCTGATCGAGCGACAGTCGTGTCACGTTCAGCTCGTCCGGAACCCATGTCGGCTCGCCGTCACCTGTCGCGACTCCATCTCGATACAGCAGCGCCCAGGTTGTTTCGGTTTGAACAAGGCGACCGATCACCGTGCCATCCAGGTCACGGGCCTCGATCGTTTGTTCCCAAACTCCGTCGTCAGAAGTTCGCTCCCAAATCTCCGTGACCCATGTTCGCTCACCACCCTGCTGACTCGAACGCTGGAATACCGTCGCGACAATATGACGGCCCTGTCCAGCGTCCGGAACAGAGACGAGTCGCTCGGCCGCTGAGGCAACATCGAATGCGTGATTCGGCTCGCGTTGGAGAAGCAGGCCAACAGCAATCAAGATGACCAACACAGCACCATACAACCCGGCCCGCATGAACCCCGGACGACCTGCCAACCAGAATCGCTTGGGTTGTTCTTGTTGAACGTTGGACGAAGCAACGATCATCAGCACTCGTTTTCGAACCGACGCTGGCGCATAGATCGATGTGAATGTCGAACGCAGTTCATCTTCAATCGCATCATCATTCGTCATCAGGTTATCTATCTGCATGCAGCAACCTCTTCACGGAGTTGGCGAATAACGCGCGTCAGGCGCATACGAACAGCGCTGCTCGAAATACCCAGGATGTCGGCAATTTCCACGCTTGTCAGTTCAGCGGCATATCGAAGAGCCACCAGCTCGCGTTGGTCACCAGGGAGTCGTGCAACCGCATTGAGAAGACAAATGCGCGTCTCAGTTCTTGCAACAGCAGCAAACATCTCGTCATCAGCGGTAACCTGACGGCGTCTGCGAGTGTCTACCGCATGCTTGATTGCACGCCATCTGTTGCGCTGGTGGTCAGCGATTCGACGAGACGCAATCGTGAACACCCAGGTGGTAAAAGCTCCGCGGTCGGCATCAAATGCATCAAGACGTTCGAACACGGCTAGCATTGTTTCGCTTGTAATGTCCTCTGCGGCATCGAAGGAGCTGGTTCGCGATAAGGCATAGCGAAAAACGCGATCTGCGTATCGGTCGTACAACTGAGCGAAGCGCTCAGGGTCATGCAGCGCAGCCACGACCAGTTGCGCGTCACTTACCTCTGTGCCCGTCACAACTTCTGAGGAAACGACCTCAAACGGCATGACACTCCCCTCACTGGTGCGAGTTGCCGCAAGTCTGATCGTTATTCGGGGAATACAGCAAAGTGCAACACAGAGAGCGAAGCCCCTGCCGATCCCTCCGCATGGACAGGACCCGGCCTGTCCTCGCCGTGAGGCGATTCTCCCGCGCCAAATGATCGTTTCTGGAATCTACGCCATC
>JAMLIA010000024.1 GCA_023954495.1 Thermomicrobiales bacterium
CCATACGAAGCGCCGACAGCACCAGAGCTGAGTCTGGATACCGTCGGGCACACGCCGGACGACAATGCCGAGCGCATCATTGAATATCTGGTCGCGCAGGGCTTTGTGCGCTCGATGGAACGATGGACGAACCAGATCGAGCTGCCAGTTCCAGCCCAACCCGTCTGATCGAATTGCTGCCCCCCGACCGTTAGCGCTTCTTGCGGCGGTCGGGGGTTGGCATGTTCGTCAGCAGGCTGCCTGTGCCACGATGGCGATCGTAGTTCGTGAACCCGCCGGGGTACTCTCGAACATAGCCGTCGGAAAACTCGATGATGCGATTGCAGATACGGTCGAGGAAGTAACGATCGTGCGAGATCGTCAGGATCGTGCCGCCAAAGTCGAGCAGTGCGTCCTCCAGCTCCTCAATTGAGCCAAGGTCGAGGTTGTTGGTCGGCTCGTCGAGCATCAGGAAGTTCGCACCGCCGAGCACCATGAGCGCGATCTGCAATCGGCTGCGTTCGCCGCCGCTCAGCTTGCCAATTGGCGTCAGCGCGTCCTCGCGCGTGAAAAGCAAGCCAACGAGAAAGCCAATCGCCTGCTGCTCCGTCATGGGTCGCTGCGAGCGCACCAGCTCCAGAGGCGTCTTCGCCGGGTCAAGGGTCTCCTGCTCCTGCGCGTAGTAGCCGGGCGCAATCGACGGGCCAATCCGCACGCGTCCGCCGGTCGGCTCCTCTCGACCGAGGATCAGCCGGAAGAACGTCGTCTTCCCGGAGCCGTTCTCGCCTACGACACCAACGCGCTCGCCGTGCGTCAGCTCAAGATCGAACGGACGGATGATCTGCCGATCGCCGTAGGACTTCGATAGCCCTTTGATGTCCAGCACCAGGGATGAGCCGCGCTCGGCATTGAACTCGACTTCCATCCGTCGCCGGTCCAGAACCGGCACCGGCGTGTCGGCCAGGCGCTCCCGCTCGATCTCCAGGATCCGCCAGCGGTTGCCGGCACGCGCGGCGAACTTCGGATTCTGTCGGGCCCACTGCGTGAGCTGCTCGGCGCTAGCCTTCAACTTCTTGATCTCGCGTTGGCGAAGCTCATACAGTTGTGCGTTGCGCTCCAGGCGAGCACGCTTCTGCTTGACGAAGGCGGTGTAATTGCCTGGGTACTCAACGACACCGCCATCCTCCAGCTCGACAATGCTGGTCGCAATCCGATCGATAAAGTAGCGATCGTGCGAGATGACGACTGTCCCGCCGCTCCGCTGCCCCAGATAGGATTCCAGCCAGGTCTTCGCGTCGGCATCGAGGTGGTTGTCCGGTTCGTCCAATAGCAGCAGCTCGGGCTCTTCGAGCAGGCAGCAAGCGAGGCCGACGATCTGCTTCTCGCCGCCGCTCAGCGCGTCGGACGGCAGATCCCACCGATCGCGCGGCAACCCGAGTGAGGCCAGCGTCTGCTCCACCCGCACGTCGGCCGGGACACCGGCATTGGCATCGGCGCGTTCCAGGAGCTCGGCGTAGGCCGCCAGCACCGACTCAAGCTCATCGTCGTCAAGCTGCTCACCCATGCGCTGTTCGAGCTCACGGAGCCGCGCATCGACCTCATCGGCTTGCCCCCCGGCGAGCGCGACGATTTCGCGGACCGTGTGCTGCGGATCCAACGCCGGCGTTTGCGGCAGGTACGCCACGCGCAGTCCACGCTGACGCGACACGGAGCCGCTCTGCGGCTCGGCCTCACCAGCCAGCAAGCGCAGCAACGAGCTCTTGCCCGAGCCGTTTTCGCCCACGAGCGCGATCCGGTCGACATCACGAACGGCAAACGTGAGATCGCTGAAGATCTCGTTACCGCCGTAAACAACACTGACGCTACTTGCCTGTACGAGGATGGGCACGCTTTCCCGCGCCTCCCGTTGATGACTACTGCACGATCCCTCAATTGATGTCGCGACAGCGTATCACGCGCAGCGGGTGACACGAATGCCCCGGCTATCGATCGTCGATGCCGGGGGATTCGGGGGGTGTGGGGGATGGAGTATTGGGCTTTCGTTAGCGAGCCTTGCGGAAGATCGCGATCCAGTCGCGCTTGCCGCTTGTGCGCTGAAGCTCGAACTTCTTCTGCTCTACGAGCATCTCAACCAGAAAGTTGTCCATCGTGTGTCTCCTCTTTCGTTGATTCCGTACGTTCTGCTACCGCGTCCAGTGAATAGCCGGCGAACCGGCTCGATGTCGGTTCTGATGGCCAACGAAGCAAAGCGGGATTGGTGAGCTCCTCCGACCAGATGTTGACCATTTCGACATAACCATCGTCCTGTTCACGACCATCACCTTCTAACTGATAGAGACTATAACTTGATTCATCACCATTGTCAACTGGTTATGAACTGATTCTTAGAATTGGTGCATGGTCGATGCCCAACGGTTCAGATCAGCCCGTAATCCGGCTTCAGTTTCGTCAGGAATCACCACGCGCTACCATTACGGGAACGTTGTTGTCCGTCGTTCCGACCAGTGGAGGCCCGACCCGCCGGTGCTTCGTGAACTCGCGATCCACAACCTTGCAGTCATCCAGGAGACGCGACTCTCGTTCGCGCCGGGATTGAACGTCCTTACTGGCGAAACCGGTGCCGGAAAGTCGATGGTGATCGATGCGCTCGGGGCGGTGCTCGGCGCGCGGACATCTGCCGAAGTCGTCCGGACCGGTGCGTCCAGCGCCTGGGTCGAAGCCGTCTTCGACATCGTCGACGTACGGGGGCGCGAAGCGCTCATCGCGGAGCTGGCAGACATTGGCATCGTTCAGGATGTCGACGAGCCACTGATCCTGAGCCGCGACATCAGCGCGGCTGGCCGATCCACCGCCCGGATCGCGAACCGCACCGTCACCGTCGCCACGCTCGCGCGCATCGGCCAGTCGCTGGTGGATATCCACGGGCAGAGCGATCACCTGTCGCTCCTGCGGCCACAGGTTCAGCTGGAGCTGCTTGATCGCTACGCCGGGACAATCGAACAACGGCTGGCACTAGCAGGGGCACTCAACGCCTGGCGGCACTTGCGCGCACGAATTCAGGACTTTGACGACGAGCAGCGGCAACGCGCTCAGCGCATCGACCTCCTTCAGTATCAGTCTGACGAGATCGAAGCGGCTGCCATCCTGCCGAATGAAGACGAGCTGCTCGGCCAGGAGCGCACCCGATTGGCGAACGCCGAGCGCTTGATGCAGGCGTCGGCAGACGCGATCGCGGCGCTCAATGGCGACCCGACATCGACTGAGCCGACGGGTGCGCTCGACCTCCTTCGCGTATCCGGGCGTATCCTCGGCGAGATCACTGGCCTTGACGTCGGCATCGAACCGACGCTGACGCGCTTGAATGACGCGCTCTATGTGCTCGAAGATGTCAGCTCAGACGTGCGCAACTACGCCGAACAGGTCGAGATTGACCCGCAACGCCTCGAAGTTGTCGAAGAACGCCTCGATCTCCTCCGCCGCCTCAAGCGCAAGTACGGACCGACGCTCGATGATGTCCTGGCCCACGCGGCGAGCATCGCCGACGAATTGGCGCAGCTCACCGGCGGCGAGGATGACATTGATGCACTCCGCACTGCCGAAGCACAGCAGCGTCGCGCGTTGGGCATTGCGGCAATACAGCTTTCGAACGCGCGCAAGGCGGCTGCGACGCAGCTTGCCAGCAAGGTCGAAGACGCGATCCACGAGCTCAACATGGGCAGAGCGGCTTTCGAGGTCCGCTTCGAGACGCGACCAGATCCGGACGGTGTTGACGGGCCAGACGGCAAGCCAGTTGCGATCGATCCGACCGGTGTCGATCAGCTGACGTTCTACCTGGCAACGAATCGCGGCGAAGATCCGCGTCCGCTGGCGCGCATCGCATCCGGCGGTGAGACGGCGCGGCTTATGCTGGCGCTGAAATCCATCCTCTCCGACGCCGACGAGACGCCGGTGCTGGTCTTCGACGAGGTTGACGTCGGCGTCGGAGGGCGCAGCGGGCAGGTCGTGGGTGAAAAGCTGTGGGGCCTGACCAGTCGCCACCAAGCCATTGTCATTTCACACCTGCCGCAGATCGCAGCGTTTGCCGACCATCACATCACCCTGGTAAAGACGGAAGAGGAAGAGCGTACCGTGACGACGGCGCGAACCATCGACGGTAGCGAGCGTATCGATGAGGTCGCGGCCATGCTCGACGGCACGCCGATCACGCCCGAATCACGCGCCAGCGCAACGGCACTGCTGAAGCGCGCCAGCGACTGGAAACAGAGGCGCAACGCCAAAGCGCGATAAGGCGACTGATATAATCGCGGCGCTTCCGGAGCCCCGTGAGGCGCTACCAGAAAGGACTTCCAGCAGATGCAGCCGAACATGCGAATGCTGCAGCAGATGCAGAACCGGATTCAAAAGATTCAGGGCGAGCTTGGCGAGACAATCGTCGAGGGCACAGCCGGTGGCGGCATGGTGACGGTCCACGTGACCGGCCTGAAGGCGGTCGTGGGTATTAAGATCGCACCCGAAGCACTTGATCCTTCCGACGCCGAGATGCTGGAAGATACGATTCTCGCTGCCATCAATGACGCGATGGAGCGGGCCGAAGAGTTGGCCGCCGACAAGATGTCGGCCGTCACCGGCGGGATGCGTATCCCCGGTCTGATGTAAGCGCTTCCGCATACGACTTTGCTGGTGAACCGGCGGCGCGACGCGCGGCCGGTTTTGCGTTGGCGCGGGAAAACGCGAGCAGCTCCGCCAGCACGAGCAGCATGAACAGCAGCGTCCCGCTCGCCGGCGTCAACGTGCCGATGCCATGCAAGACGAAGCAGGCCACGATAAACATCGCCAGCAGGTAGCCTTGTCGACGAGCCCGCATCACGTCGTGCTTGTGGGCGACATCGCGGCACGCCCGCAGACCAACGGTAAACGACACGAGCGTACAAATCGTCGCCAGTGCGACGGTCAACGTGAGGATGAAGAAGAGAAACTGCCCGAGCGACGGCGGAGTGCCCGGCTGCAGGAACGCGAGTGCGAACCCGAGCGTTGCCCATCCAGCAATCGCTTCGACGTCGTACAACGGGATGTTGGTCCAAAGTCGCAGCGGAACGAACGTCGCCGCTGGAGCCAGAAACAGCAGGAGGTAGGTCACGATCGCCTCACTGCTGAGCATGCCGTGCTGACCGACATCGGCAATGAATATCAGCCGACCCAGCGTTATCCACATCAGCCCGATAACAACGACGGCAATCAGGCCGCCTACGATTCGCTGCATGGTGTACGTACTCCTCGCATCAGAGTGTAGCAGGCAGACGATATGGGCACGAGTCACCGTACAATCGATCGCTATACTTGGGCAGGTGGCCCGACGAAATGATCGAGGAGCTTCGTTCGTCTCATGCGTTCAGCACAACCGCTCGACATCTATATCGGTGACGTGGTTCGGCTGCGGAAGCCGCACCCATGTGGCTCCTACGAATGGTCAGTTGTGCGCCTCGGTGCAGACATTGGCCTGCGCTGCCACGGCTGCAACCGGCGCGTCCTGCTGCCACGTCGTGAGCTTGAGCGTCGGCTGAAGACCTTTGTCTCGCGCGGCGAGGGGTATGTTGCCCCAGCGATCGATGCCGAACCATCGACCGGGGCATTCGGTCAGTGACGTCGAAGCGGGACGCTGGAGTCGTCGAAGTCCTGCGAAATCAGGCGTTTTTGCGCCTGTGGATCGTGCAAGCGCTGTCCCAGACAGCGCAGAACATGATCAACTTCTCGCTACTCATCCTTGTTCGCCAGATCGTTGAAACGCAGCAGCTCGCACAAGCAAACACAGCGATATCGCTGCTCGTGCTGGCGTTCTCATCACCAGCCGTGCTTTTTTCGGCGGTCGCCGGTGTCGTGGTGGAACGCACCGATAAGCGGACCGTCATGGTTGTCTCGAACGGACTGAGGGTCGTCGGCGTGCTCGGCTTCCTGGCACTCAACCCGTCGTGGCCGCCGGTTCTCACGTTGGTCGCGCTCTATCTCATTACGTTCTTCCTCGGGACGGTCGGGCAGTTCTTCGGCCCTGCCCAGGCGGCGGCAATCCCGACGCTCGTCGATGCACGGGAGCTGCTGAGCGCGAACGCGTTGTTCAATCTGACGTTCACGGGATCACAGATCCTCGGCTTTGCCGCACTCGGGCCGATCGCGATCAAGGTCCTTGGTGTGCAGAACACACTGATCGGCATCCTCATCCTGTACATCCTGACGACCGCGCTCGCACTGCTGCTGCCGAAGACGCCACCTGTCGCGCGCCCGGTCTCGGAAGAGGGCTCAGCCTGGCGCAGGTTTGTCGACGAAGCGCGCGAAGGGGCCGTATTCGTTCTGCAGAGTCCGGTGCTGATTAAGGCGATCATCTATCTAACACTGGCGACAACGACCTACCTGATGATCGCCGCACTCGGCCCGGAATTCATCGTCAGCGTGCTGAAGCTCCCCAGCGAGGACATCGCCTACATCGTCGCTCCGGCCGGGCTGGGCGTCGTCGCCGGCGCGCTGCTGGTCAATCGCGTCGCCCGACTGATCCGACCGATCCGGTTGGTCGATTACGGCATCATCTCAGCCGGTATCTGGCTGGCGCTCTTTGCTCTGAGCGAGCCGATTGCGGGTGTCCTCGGGCTTGCTGAAAACAGCGTCGCACTCGGCGTCACGGTCTTCGCCGTCTTCTGTGCTGCCATGCTTGGCATCTCGAACGCGTTCATTCTGGTGCCAAGCCAAACGCTGCTGCAGGAGGGCAGTCCTCAAGAGGGGCTTGCGCGGGTTTACGCGACGTACTTCACGATTTCGAACATCGCCTCATTTGCGCCGGTGCTATTCGCTGGAGCATTTGCCGACCTGTTCGGCGTGTTGAAGGTGATCGTCTTTATCGCCGTGCTGCTGATTCTGATCGGCCTGTATAACCTGCGGCGGGTCGTGCCACCAGATCACGTCGTCATGGCGAACAGCGCGGCAGACGCAGATGGTTAGCGCGCTCTAGGCTGTGCGCAGGCGAGACCTCAACATCAGGTCCAGCAACGCCATCCGGATATAGACGCCGTTGCGCGCCTGCCGGAAGTAGGCAGCGCGTGGATCTGCATCGACGATCGTGTCGATCTCATCAACGCGCGGCAGTGGATGCATGATGATCGCGTCCCGCCTGAGAAGCGCGAGATGCTCCTCGCCCAGCCGATACGACCCACTCACCCGTCGGTACGCATCGACACTCGGAAAGCGTTCCTTCTGCACGCGCGTCATGTAGATGACATCCGCGCGTGGCAACGCCTCTTCCAGATCGTGCAGCTGTTCCCAGACGACGTTGTGCGCGTCGAGGTACGCCAGGACATCCTGCGACATCTCAATGCCCGGGGGCGCTACAAGCAGAATGCGACAACGCTCAGTTCGGGTGAGCAGCATCGCCAGCGACCTCGGCGCTCGGCCAAAGCGCAAGTCGCCCACCAGCGCGATAGTCAGATCATCAATCCGATGCAGCTCGTCGTAGATCGTGTACAGATCCAGGAGCGCCTGCGTTGGATGCTCGCGCGGTCCATCGCCGGCATTCAGGATCGGCACTGAGGCGACGGATGCCGATGTCTCGGCCGCGCCGGCAAGCGGGTGACGAATAGCGATGGCATCGGCATAGGACTCAACGATGCGGATCGTATCTTCGAGCGATTCGCCTTTGACGGCGGAAGACGTGTGGTCGGCGCTTTCCGACGAGATCACCTCGCCGCCAAGCCGCAGCATGGCGGATTCGAAGCTCAAGCGGGTGCGGGTGCTCGGCTCGAAAAAGAGCGTCGCCAGAATCTTCCCTTTGAGGCGATCATCCCCGCCAGAATCTGCGATGCGGCGCATCTCCCGGGAATGCGTCAGGAGCTCCTGGAGGTCTCCTCGACTGAACTGATCCACTCGCAGGATATGCCGAGGTAGCATCGCGCCTCCATTGTCGTGTTGTCATCCACAGCCGCATCGCTGCCGATTATAGCCCTCGGCGATCAGCGCAACGTGCTCGGCAGGATATTCAGCTCGGCACGATACTTCGCGACCGTTCGTCGAGCGATCCGCACACCGCGGCGATTGAGCAGCTCAACGATGCGCTTGTCGGTCAACGACTGCTCTTCGTTCTCGATCATCTCCTTGATCATGTCCTTCACGCTCAGCGACGGGGTAAAGAAGTCACTGAACGGAATGACCTGCCGAGTCGGGAGCATGACGTACTTGTTCGCAGTCGCTCGCGACACGGTCGACTCGTGAACGCCGACCTGCGTCGCAACCGTCGCGCGAGTAAGCGGTCTCAGCTTCCGCACACCACCGCGCAAAAAGTCCTCCTGCATATCCGCCACGCATCGCGAGATGCGTGCAAGCGTTTCGTGGCGCTGCTTGACGTTGCCGAGGAAGAGACGCGCACGGCCGACGTGGTCGCGGACATGGCTGCGCGTCTCCGAATCCATGTCGCTCGACTTGCGGCTTGCCTGCGCGACCTTCGCCATCTGATCGTAGATGTCGTTCACACGCAAACGCGAGTAGCGCGATTCAACGACTTCGATGATCAGCTCACCGTCCTTGATGCTGATGACCACGTCGGGTGCGACGTACCCGTCCTCAACTGGCGATCGCCACTGTTGAGCTTCCTGCCGTTGCAGGGGAAACGGCGTCAAGCTACTGCGAATGTAATCGCGAGCCTCTTCGATAACGTCGGCTGTTACGCCGAGCTCGCGGGCGATGAGTCCGAACTTGTGACTGCCCAGGTCGTCGAGATGATGGTCGACAATTTCGAACACAGCTTCGGGAATGTCGGCGTCGTTTTCGGCCAGATAGCGCAGCTGCAAGAGCAGGCACTCACGCAGGTCGCGAGCCCCGACGCCGACTGGCGCTAGCGTCTGGATCGCCCCGAGCGCCTCTTCGATGTCCTGTGCCGTGGCATTGAATAGCCGCGCGACGTCACGCAGGTTCGCGTCAACGTATCCGCGCTCGTCGAGTGAATCCAGCAGGTACTCGGCAATAGGCAGAAGGTCGCCGCCGATGAGTGTTGGCAAGTCAAATGCGACACGGTCTCGCGGACTGAGGTTGTCACCAACCAGCGTCATGGGGTCAAAGTCATCCGAATCATCGCGGGTGATCGACGCTTGATAGGCAATCTCAGGGTAGTCCTCCCAGGAGTCCTGCTTCTGCTGTTCTGCGTGATTGATCATGCAGGTGGCGCAGAACGTTCCTTCAAGGATCCCGCCGCAGCGTGGACAGATCTGTTCGTTGGATGCTTCGAGTGCGGGGTTCTCGTCAAGCTCCTGATTAATGACTGCTTCCAGTTCCTGCCGCGAGAGGCTCAGGATGTAATTGGCCTCAATCAGGCTGGGGGAAATCCATTGTCGTTGTTCAGTAATGAGGTCATATCCGGCTTGCATACGTGACACGGCCAGTGACCCTCCCTCCTGCCATACGACCGCTTGAAACGTCGCGGATCGCAGGTCGTGAACATCGTATCACATCCGTGGCCTGATTCTTGCTATACGTGGAAATGTTCTCAGCACCGACAGACATGTTTCGCGCTAGCAGCGTAAATCGACCAGAATAGCGTCTGCTATGATGGCGATGTGGCTATCTCTCGATAGTTCATTGCGCGTGTGTCGTCCGCAGAAGCGAGCAGGAGAGCGTGTTCGACAAGGTCATACCGCTCGGCAGCACCAACGGGATTCCGATCAGGGTGCATCCAACGTTTGCGCTCGTTTTGCTGTGGGTGGTGTACGAGTGGGGTATCCGCGCGCGTGGCGGCGTAAACGGCGCTGCATTTGGTCTGATTATTGTGCTGGTGGTGTTTTGCTGCGTCCTGCTCCACGAGCTCGCGCATGCCGTTGCAGCGCTCCGCTACGGGGTGCATGTCGAAGACATCACGCTGCTTCCAATAGGCGGAGTCGCGCGGTTCGAGTACACACCCCTCACGCCGCGGGCCGAGACGGTCATCGCGCTGGCAGGTCCAGCCACGAACATCGCTATCGCGCTGGCGCTTACACCATTCATCTTGATGATCTCCGCCATCCGTGCGGTTTCCGATCCAATCGACATCCTGCTCATTTCCAGTGAGCTTTCGCCGGCAGGGTTCATCCTGCAGCTCTGGCTGGCGAATATCCTGCTCGCGATCTTCAATCTCCTGCCAGCCTTCCCAATGGATGGCGGACGCGTGTTGCGCGCGTTCCTGGCGTCGTTTCGCAGCCGCCTCCAAGCGACCAGAATCGCGGCAATCATCGGCGCTGCGCTCGCCTTGTTGATGGCGATTGGTGGCTTGTTGATTGGCGATTATGTGCTGATCCTGGTCGCTGTCTTCATCATTGTCTCCGCATCGATGGAGTTCCGGATGGTCGCGACCGAGATGTCACTTCGCGGTCTGCCGGTCGGCCAGTACGCGCTCTGGGACGGCGGCGGCGTTCAGCCGAACGAAGCGCTGCTGACCGCCATCTCCGGAGGCCCGCGCGATGTCGTTGTCGTTGAGGACGGCGTCGTCGTCGGTATGCTCTGGCGGCGCGACATCATGGCCAACCAGACAAGTCGGCATCGTTTGCGCGTGGCGGACCTGATGGATGCGAACGTCCATGCTGTTGAAGCCGACGATTCGCTCTACGATGTCCATCAATGGTTGATGCTTGCGGACATCCCGGCCGTGCCGGTTGTCGAGAATGGGCGTTATCGCGGGGTGTTTACGACCGACCGCCTCTGGCACGTTTACGATCATGTTCAGAGTCGGCAATTTGCCTGGTATCGCTCGGGGATGCGTCTCCTGCGTCGGAGTCTGCGTCTTGCCTGAGGCGCACATCGACGAGATGGTATACACTATCTGCTAATGAGTCTCAGTACCATCCAACAATCATTCGCACTTGCGGTACTGAACGAACAGGTGTACGATACTTTGAACACCACCCCAGCGCGAGCGCGAAAGGACGCGGCCGCATGAAAGTTTCTACCCGCGGAGAATACGGACTTCGAGCGATGGTCGCTTTGGCGCGTACGTACGGTGACGGGCCCTCGGCCCTGTCGACAATTGCGCACGATTCGGCTGTCCCGCAGTCGTACCTGGAGCAGCTTCTGGGCATGCTCCGGCGCTCCGGTCTGGTGGCGTCTACGCGTGGCGCGCACGGTGGCTACGAACTGGCACGCGAGCCGGCAGCGATCCGCGTCGGCGACGTGTACCGTGTCCTTGAGGGCCCAATCGCCCCCTGGGATTGCGTCTCGGAAGTTGAGCCGGATGAGCAGTGTCCGTTAATTGACGGCTGCGCGACGCGATCTGTCTGGCTGAAAGTGCGCGACAACATCATTGATGTGCTCGACTCCACCACCCTCGCAGACCTGATCAATCCACACCAGGAGCAATCCGCTCAAGCGTCACAGGCCGAACCTTCGAGCCACGCACCGGCCTGACGACTCGATCTCAGATCAGGATACGCCGTGGATTCTCGCACCCGAATCTATCTCGACCACGCCGCCACCACGCCGGTGGATCCAGATGTCGTGAACATCATGCTGCCATTCTTCACCGAGCGCTTTGGCAACCCGTCCAGTGTCTATGAGACGGGTCGTGATGCTCACGTTGCCCTCGATTGGGCCCGCTCTACCGCCGGCACCCTGCTCGGCTGCGCACCGCAGGAAATTATCTTCACCAGCGGCGCAACGGAATCGAACAACCTGTCGATCAAGGGCGTTGCCTGGTGGCATCACTTCAACAAGCCAGAGCGCAAGCGCATCGTCGTTTCAGCAATTGAACATCACGCTGTCTTGCACTCAGCCGAGGCCATGGAGCGTCATGACTTTGAAGTCGTGGTGGTGATGCCTGATGCAGATGGCATCGTCCAACCGGAGACTATTCGACCGTTCATCACGGAGAACACCTGCCTGGTGTCGGTGATGCTGGCGAACAATGAGATCGGCACGATTCAGCCCATTCGTGAGATTGCCGAGATCGCTCACGCTGCCGGAGCAATCATGCACACCGACGCTGTCCAGGCAGTTGGCGCGATTCCGGTGCTTCCCAACGAGCTCGGAGTCGATCTTATGTCGATCACCGCGCACAAGTTCTACGGGCCAAAGGGCACTGGCCTGCTCTATTGCCGGGCGGGTTCGCCGATCGACTGGCAGCAGCACGGCGGCGGACAGGAAAACACGCGCCGCGCCGGCACCGAAAACCTCGCTGGAATCGTTGGGACTGTCTCTGCAATGCAGTTCGCCATTGACGAGATGGACGAGCGCACCGCACACAGTCGAAGGCTGCGCGATCGCCTGCTAGAGGCGATCCTGGAGCGTGTGCCGAATGCACAGCTCAACGGCCATCCCACCTTGCGGCTGCCGAACAATGCCAACATCGCTTTCACGGGCGTCGACGGACCAGCACTTCTGCTTGCCCTGGACATGGTCGGCATCTCAGCATCCAGCGGATCGGCCTGTACTTCGGGCTCAACTGAGCCATCCCACGTGCTGACCGCGCTGGGTATCGAAGAGGCGCGCGCGAACGGCTCTATCCGGCTCACTGTTGGCAAGGACACCAGCGACAGCGACGTTGATACGGCAGTCCAGGAAATCGTCTCGGCAGTCGAGCGAATCCAGAACCTGGCAGCGATCACGTCGTAATCTTGCTGAGGACGTCATCGCTCGGCTCAACAGCGTCGAGCGGTGGCAACGCATCCAGCGATGCCAGACCGAAGAACTGCAGAAATGATGCGGTCGTTCCGTACTCGACCGGGTTACCCGGCCCGACTCGGCGGCCACGCGCTTCCACTAGTTCGCGCGCGACAAGCGTTGCCAGCACCCCACTCGAATCGACGCCACGGATCGCCTCGATCTCCGGACGGATAATTGGCTGCCGATAGGCAACGATGGCCAGCGTTTCCAGTGCCGCACTGGAGAGTTTCACCTGACGTTCAATGCCAAGTAGACGCTCGACCGCCCGTCCATAGCGCGGGACGGTCACCAGCCGCACCCGGTCTCCATCACGCTGCAACGTGATCCCCCGTGGCTGTGTGCGAAGATCTTCTTCCAGCGCTTCGATGGCCCGACGTATGTCTCGCTGACTCCACTCCAGCGCCGCAGCCAGCGTCGGGACATCCTCGGCTTCGCCAGACGCGAAGAGCAGCGCCTCAATTGCCGGAATCGCCTCGTCGATTGGCACAATATCCAGCGCGAGCTGCTGGTCAGTCATCGGCGAACACTCCCGATCCGGATGGTGTGACTTCGATATCGGTGAAGAGGCCGTCCTGATGCACGTCGATATCGCCCCGTCGCCAGAGCGCCAGGAGCGCGATGAAGCCGACGATGGTCGATTCGCGGTCGGCAGATTCGATCAACTCGCGGAATGGTCGAGGTCGTCGCAACCGATTCAGGTTCGCCGTTATGCGATCCAGCATCTCCCCGATCGTGACGATCCGCCGCAGTGGCGCCACCTGCGCATCCGGCACCATGCGCGCCAACGAGCGGGCGAACGCACGCTTGAGCGACGCTACTGGCGGCGCTACAAACACGAGGCGAGTTGGAGTGTCGGCACGCGGAGGACGGCTGAACGAGCGTAGCCCCTGCTCGTGTGTCTCGCGAAGCGATTGGGCCACAAGCTTCATCTGCTGGTATTCGCGCAGTTGCTGCGCGAGGTCGTCGGCACTCGGCTCTTCCTCGGTCGCAGGTGGGCGCGGCAGCATGGCGCGCGACTTGAGCACCAGCAATCGCGCAGCGATGCCGGCGAACTCAGCCAGCAGTGCCGCAGGCGGGCGCTCCATCGCCTCAATGTAGGCCAGAAACCCGTCGGTCACCGCGACCAGGGATAGGTCAGAGATGTCCAGTCGCTCGCGTTCGATGAGTGCGAGCAGGACATCCAATGGCCCCTCAAAGCTCGGTAGCCGCAGCTGGTAGCTCTCCAGCGTGACGGGTGATCGTCGATCGCTCACTGCGCCGCTCCGTCGTCTGCTCGCTGCAGCATCGCAAGCGCAGCATCCGACTTGGCAGCGTCCTTGTCGGCGTGGGAGCGAATGAGTTCGCACACGCGTGCATTCGCACCAGTACGGGCTGCGAGCTCTGCGCCAAGCGCTGGATGATGCAGATTCAGCCAGAGGCCGTGGCGTAGCCAGTGTGCGTTCCTGCGAGCAACCCGATGCAACAACCGGCTCAGCCGACCCTGCAACAGCACAGTAGTCGTGCGATGGAGAACTCCAATACGATGACGCTCATCCGCTTTGCCGACATCATGGAGCAATGCAGCTTGCAGAACATCTCTGTCATCGCAACCCATGGCGCGGAGTGTGTCATAGACCATCAGATGATGGCGGCGGTCGAACGGTGTCAGACGGGAAAGCAGGGACCACTGAGCATCGTTGGCCAGCAGGCGACGGAGGCGACATCGACCGCCGGATCGGGTCGACTGCGCAGTGCAGCGATTCCCTGCCGCAGTCGTTGACCTGCAGCACGAAGTGGTTGCTCCAAGCCTCCGGGCGCCACGGTAAGTACGCGAATCACAACGGCACTGATCCGACGATGGCGGTTCGCAGCAGGTCATACACCGGCGAGTACATGGCGCTAATCACTTCTGCGCCCGCACGACCGCCGACGATGACAACCGCGAAGAGGACGATGAAGCCATAACGTTCCATCGGGGCAGTGAACTGATACCAGAACGACGGCAGAATGCCGTTCAGAATCTTCAGACCATCCAGCGGCGGGATCGGGATCATGTTGAACGCGGCAAGCAGCAAATTGACAAAGATCATCTGCGTCACGAGCACATCGGCGAAGCCAACCGGCTCCGCATTCAGCAAACGTAACGGCAAGACGAACAGAATCGCCAGTAAGACATTGGAGGCCGGGCCGGCCAGCGCCGTCAGCGCCATACCGCGATGGCCCCAACGCAGGAGACCGGGATTCACTGGCACCGGCCGGCCCCAACCAAATGCCGGCCAGCCAATCGCAATCATCATCAGGCCGATGAAGCCAATCGGGTCGAAGTGAGCGATGGGGTTGAGGGTGATGCGGCCGAGGCGAGCGGCTGTCGGGTCGCCTAGCTGGTACGCCGACCAGGCGTGGCAGAACTCATGGATCGTGACAGCAACGACGAAGGCGATGACCCGCGCCAGGATGACATCACTTGACAGGGTCGAGCCGAACATACCTTCGTAACGCTACCTTCTTTTCGCTGGCACACCACCAAGAGTCAGTAAACACCAGACGAGATGACGAATGCCACGGCGTGGGCCGTGGCATTCGAGGTTGGACGTAAGACTGTGAGATCAGGCGCTGGCGGTTGTGATGTTCGCCTTCGACTGATCCGCGCCCGACCCTGGATACAGGTGGCAGGCCACAAAGTGGCCGTTGCCCTGGTCCGAGAAGATCGGGTCAATCTCCCGACACACCGGCATCGCATATGGACACCGTGTGTGGAAGTGGCAACCCGATGGCGGGTTGATCGGGCTCGGCACGTCGCCGGTCAGGATGATGCGCTCACGACGCCGTTCCACGACCGGGTCCGGAATCGGCACAGCCGAAAGCAGCGCCTTCGTGTACGGGTGCAGTGGATCCTCGTACAACGCTTCACGGTCGGCGAGCTCGACGATCTTGCCGAGGTACATCACCGCGATGCGGTTTGAGATGTGCTTCACAACCGACAGGTCGTGGGCGATGAACAGATAGGTCAGATTGAATTGCTCCTGGAGGTCTTCCAGCAGGTTCACGATCTGCGCCTGAATTGACACGTCCAGGGCCGAGACCGGCTCGTCAGCGACGATGAAGTCCGGGCTGGCTGCCAGCGCTCGGGCAACGCCGATGCGCTGTCGCTGACCACCGGAGAACTCGTGCGGATAGCGGTTGGCGAAGTACGGGTTCAGACCGACGGTCTCCAGCAGTTCCTGCACCCGGCGGTTGCGCTGTTCGCGCGGAACCAGGTTATGAATCTGCATCGGCTCGGAGATGATCGATCCAACCGTCATACGCGGGTTCAACGATGCGTATGGGTCCTGGAAGATCATCTGCAGGTGACGGCGCATCTTGCGCATGTCGCCACCATCAAGCTTGGTCAGGTCGCGGCCCTGATAGACCACCTCACCAGATGTCGGCTTGTAAAGCTGCAGGATCGCACGACCCGTCGTGCTCTTGCCGCAGCCAGACTCACCGACGAGACCAAGCGTCTCACCACGGCGGACGGAGAACGACACGCCATCCACGGCCTGGACTGCGCCGACCTTGCGCTGGAAGATGATGCCCTGCGTCAGCGGGAAGTGCATCACAAGGTTCTTGACGTCAAGAAGTACTTCGTGATCGTTGCCGGCCTGGGTTTCTGCGGGCACTGCTGTTTCAGTTGCCATTATGCTCGCGGTCCTTCCTTGCTGACCTCTTCCCAGTACCAGCACGCGGACTGATGGCCCGCGCCAACGTTCATCAGCGGCGGGTTCTGTTGCTCACACTTTTCGCGAGCATAGTCACACCGCGGGAGGAACGGGCACATATCGGGAAGATCGATAAGGTCTGGCGGAAGGCCACGAATCGGCTCCAGCCGTTCCTTGCGCAGGGAGTCAAGGCGCGGAATCGAATTCAACAGACCAACCGTATACGGATGTCGCGGATTCGCGAACAGCTCTTCTGTCTCTGCCGTCTCGACGATATGTCCGGCATACATCACCTGGATGCGGTCCGACATACCAGCCACGACGCCGAGGTCGTGGGTGATCAGCATGAGCGCCGTGTCGTGCTCAGCCTGCAGATTTCGCATGAGGTCGAGAATCTGCGCCTGAATCGTCACGTCGAGCGCCGTCGTTGGCTCATCGGCGATCAGCATCTTCGGATTACAGGAAAGCGCCATGGCGATCATCACGCGCTGGCGCATACCACCAGAGAACTGGTGCGGATACTGATCGACGCGCTGCTCAGCATTCGGAATACCGACCATCTTGAGCAACTCAATCGCCCGATTGCGTGCCTGGCTCTTGCTCATCCCCATATGGAGTTCGAGAGACTCGCTGATCTGCCGATTGATCGACAGCACCGGATTGAGCGACGTCATCGGGTCCTGGAAGATCATTGCGATCTTGTTGCCCCGAACGTGGCGCATCTCTTCGTCGCTCATTCCGAGGATGTCTTCACCCTCGAACGAGATCGACCCGTTTACGATTTTGCCCGGCGGGCTGGGGATCAGTCGCATCAGCGACATTGCCGTGATGCTCTTGCCACTACCAGACTCACCGACGACACCGAGCGTTTCGCCCGGCATGATCTCAAATGAGACGTCATCCACTGCTCTGACGACGCCGTCCTGCGTGAAGAATTGAGTCTTCAGATTCTTCACCTGGAGTAACGGTTCCATCGTTGCTCCTTCGCCTCCCGCCCCCGCAGGGTTTACCTAGTCTGTACGACCGCGCCTACGATACTCCGAATCAGGCCCCGACACTCGCTCAACCAAGCGGTATTCGCGTGTGCCGATTCCCCTTGGCGCGACCGTGCGTAGCGCCGGTTACCTGTGATTCGGGTCTCAATCTGTGCTGGCCTCTGGCGCAGTATAGCACGCTCCAAAAAAAGGCCGCAAACGTTCGGAATCGGCAATCACGTTGCTGTCAAACCGCCGATCACCCATTTGTCACGGGCGAACTGGCACCTTTGTCAGCAAGTCACCGTACCGTTGGTCCTCACCCTTCACGCATGAGAAGAATACTTCCTGAATTCTCTGCGTGATCGGGCCACGCTCGCCGTTTCCGACCGGTCGCCCGTCGATGTTGCCGACCGCCGCAACTTGCGCACCTGTGCCACACAGGAACGCTTCGTCCGCGACATACAGCTCAGAGCGATCAATCTCCCGCTCTTCAAGTGCAATACCGAGATCGCGCGCGAACTTGGCAACTGTTCGTCGGGTGATGCCTTCGAGGATGTCGCCATTCACCGGTGAGGTGATCAGCGTGCCGTTGCGCACGATGAACAGATTTGCACCGCTGGCCTCGGCGATCTTGCCGCGCTCGTTGAGCATCAGCGCATCGTCGAACCCGGCCTCGGCAGCCTGGTCTTTGGCGAGGCTTGAGTTGATGTAGCCTCCGGTGATCTTGGCGCGGCTGGGGATGATGTTGTCGGCGATGCGCGTCCAGGCTGAGACCATCAGGCGCAGCGGGTGATCCATCGCGAAGTAGTCATCGAGCTGGATGACGTAGATCGCGATCTCGTCCTTAATGCCCTTCAGGTGTGGTGTCAGCTCGATACCCGCTTTATAGATGAAAGGACGGATATACACGTTCGAGTGCGGATTGTTCTTCGCAACGAGATCCTGAATGACGCCGGCCAGACCGTCCGCGTCCAGCTTCAGCTCACTCCGCAGAATACGGGCGCTATTCATCAGCCGCCGCGTGTGATCAGGAAGGCGAAAGATGTTGATCGTCTCGCCGCTGACATCCATATATCCGCGGATGCCGCCAAACGCGCCCGTTCCGTACTGCAACGCATGCGTCGCAATACTCACCTTCGCCTGGTCAGCTGGGACGATCTCACCTTCAAAATAGGCATACGGCTGGAGGTCAATCTCCACGCCCGGCTCCAATCTACCGCTCTCGCCTGCCGCAATCGCGGGCTCGTTTCCGCGCCGCCCGCGAACCGATTGCGCGGGACGATCACCACAACGCGCGCATTCTAGCACCGTCGCTGTGTGCGGTTGTCGCCAGACCGCCGAAACCTGCCTCTAATATGGATGTCGAAAGGTCGCTTCGGACTCCGAAATGTGCGATCCGATGGAGTGCTTTTCACCGAGATGACCGCGACCTGTTCGGCGGTCGATGATCGCACCTGCCACAATGCCAACAACGAACCCGACAGCGAGAAGTATTGCGCCCATTGCCGCGCGTCCTTTCCGCCCGTGCCACACAAGGGACGTGTCGCCGGACGATGTCTTGCTCGCATTGTCGCGTCGCAACTGTATGGTGTCAATTGGAAGGCGTGGGCACGAGATGGCCAGCTGCCGCATTGACGTTGCTGACAACGAGTCCGTATAACTGCGCGGCTCTTCCGGCGAGATAGAGGACGTTCGTGGTGGAACAGACTGACCCACAATCTGACGAAGGCAAGCGACTGGCATCCTGGATCGGGTTCCAGCGCGTTCCGGGTATTGGCCCAGCTCGCCTCGCTCGACTCATCTCGCTCTTCGGCACAATCGACAACGCGTGGGATGCCTCGGTTGCCGACCTTCGCGCAGTTGGCGTATCGGCTGAAATCGCCCGCGCGATTCACGACACGCGCGAAGCACTCGATATCCGCGCAGAGATTGACCGGATGAACCGCGTCGGCGTCCACGCGATCACCGCCGACAGCAACGACTATCCGCGGCTCTTGCAGCATGTGCCCAGCGCTCCGCCAGTGCTGTTCGCGAGGGGTAGCATCCTGCCAGTCGATGATGTCGCGGTTGCGATTGTCGGTACGCGCAGGGCGACGCACTATGGCATCGAAATGGCGGCCAGGCTCGCTGCTGATCTCGCTTCTGCCGGGGTCACTGTCATCAGCGGGCTTGCCTACGGCATCGACACCGCCGCGCACCGTGCGGCTGTTGACGCGGGCGGGCGGACAATCGCAGTGCTGGGCAGTGGACCCGACACGATCTACCCGCCTCAAAATCGTCGTCTGGCCGAGCGCGTGATAGAACAAGGCGCTCTGGTGAGCGAGTATCCGGTCGGGACCAAGCCGGACGCGCGCAACTTCCCGGCACGCAACCGGATCATTAGCGGGATGTCGCGAGGCGTGATCGTCGTCGAAGCGCCGACAGCGAGCGGCGCAATGCTGACGGCGTCGTTTGCCGCAGACCAGAGCCGCGATGTCTTCGCAGTGCCGGGTCAGGCAACGGCGAACTCGAGCGCCGGTTGCCACGCACTCATACGTGACGGAGCGACACTCATCACTGACGCATCGCAGGTTCTGGAGCAGTTGGACCTCGCCAACCATAAGTCGCACGTTCAGGTCCGGTTGACGCTGCCGGAATCTGCCGGTGAGCGCATACTCTATGAGTTGATCGGCACGGATCCTTTGCATCTGGATGAAATATGTCTAGCCAGCGGGAGACCGATCTACGAGGTGACCGGAACACTGCTCGAGATGGAACTTAAGGGTCTTGTCCGCCAGACGGCCCCACAGCATTACGTTCGGGCCTGAGGATTGCGAGGAGATCGCCAGACGTGTTCGATACGAAATCGTTGGTGGCCATGTGAAGGGTCAGGACATGACGGGTCAGTTCTTTGCTGTCATCCCAGCTGGCGGGAGCGGCACGCGCCTCTGGCCGGTGAGTCGTGCCAAGCGGCCGAAGTTCCTGTTACCCCTGCCAGGTCCACGGACGATGATTCAGGATACGGTCGATCGCCTCAGCAACCTTGCCTGCCGTGAGAACATCCTGATCGTGACCGGAGCTGCCCATGTCAGCGAAGTGCAGCGACAGCTCCCGGAGCTGGGCGCTGCACAGATCATTGCCGAGCCAGAGCCGCGTGGCAGTGGCCCTGCAATCGGGCTGGGCGCCGCGATAGCGTTGCAGCGCGATCCGGAAGCGATTGTCGGCTCATTTGCTGCGGACCACGTCGTAACGGAGCACCCTCGCTTCGAGCAGGCTGTGCGCGCTGCGATCGAGATCGCCCGCCGCGACTATCTGGTGACGATCGGCATTGAGCCAAGCTATGCCGAGACCGGCTATGGATACATCCGTGCCGGCGAGCCACTCGGAACGTTCGAAGAGCTCCAGGCTCGCGAAGTGGACCGGTTCAAGGAAAAGCCGGACATCGAAGTCGCCGAGGAATACATCGCTTCCGGCGAGTACCTCTGGAACGCCAGTATGTTCGTCTGGAAGGCGCGCGTCCTGATGGAAGAGATGCGCGTCCATCTGCCCGCTCTGGCGTCGGCTCTGGAGCGCATCGCCGCAGACTGGGGCACCCCGCGACAGCAGGAAACCCTGGATACCATCTGGCCGACGGTTGCCGACGTCACTATCGAACATGGTATTTTGGAGCCGTCCACACACGTCGCTGTTGTCCCGGGTACTTTTGGCTGGACCGACCTTGGTGACTGGCATGGTCTCGGTACGATCAGCGCAGATTCAGCTGATCCAGCAGCGAATCTGGCGATCAATGCCGAGCTGCTGGCTCGCGATGCACGCGGCAGCTTCGTTTTTGGTCAGGGTCGTCTCGTCGCCCTGCTGGGGCTGGAAAATGTCGTTGTCATTGACACCGACGACGCGCTCCTGATCTGCGATCGCTCGCGGACGCAGGAAGTGAAACAGCTTGTCGAAGAGCTGCGGGAGCGCGGCTCGACAACATTGTTATAGTGAGATGATCGGCGGGAATCGAACGCTGCTGGCGCGTGTTTCAGCACACGAATCGACCGCCTCCGCAACCACGTAATTGGATAGACATGGCCACGAAACCAACGACCAACACGAAGCCCAAGAAGGCAGCACCAAAGAAGACAACGACTCGAACAGTGAAGGGATCGACAACGCGGGCAGCCTCGAACGGGCGGCTTGTGATCGTCGAATCACCAGCCAAGGCGCGCACGATCGAGAAATATCTGGGGCGGGGCTACTCCGTACGTGCCTCGATGGGTCACGTCCGCGATCTGCCCAAGAGCACGCTCGGCATCAACGTCGATGACGACTTCCTGCCCAAGTACACCGTGCCCCGCGACAAGTCGAAGACGGTCAAGGAGCTGAAGGCCGCCGTCCAGAAGGCGCGCGAGGTCATTCTGGCGACAGACCCCGACCGCGAGGGCGAGGCTATCGCCTGGCATCTGGCCGAGGCGACGCAGCCCGATCCGACGAAAGTCAAGCGCGTCGTGTTCAACGAGATCACGCCCGACGCAGTCCGCGCCGCGATGGACAACCCGCGCCAGATCGACATGGATCTTGTCGACGCGCAGCAGGCCCGCCGTGTGCTTGATCGGCTGGTCGGCTACGGCATCTCTCCGCTGCTCTGGAAGAAAGTGAAGCGCGGTCTCTCGGCCGGGCGCGTCCAATCTGTCGCACTCAGGCTCGTCGCCGAGCGCGAGCGCGAGATCGACGCGTTTGTCCCACGCGAGTACTGGTCGGTCGACGCCGAGCTGAAGAAGCACGGCGCAGCGACGAATAAGGCGAACGTCTTCAAGGCCAGCCTCTCACGCATCTCCGGCAAGAAAGCCGACCTGGCCGACAAAGAATCAACCGATAGCGTCCTCGCCGGGCTGGACGGGGCCGAATACGTCGTCTCGCAGGTGCAAACACGCGAGACGCAGCGAAGACCGTCGCCGCCATTTACCACGAGTACGCTGCAGCAGGAGGCATCCCGCAAGCTGCGCTACGCGGTGCGACGGACGATGCAGATCGCTCAGGAGCTGTACGAGGGCGTCGATCTCGGGGATGAAGGCACGCAGGGTCTCATTACCTACATGCGTACTGACTCCACGAACGTCGCCAGCGTTGCGCAACAGATGGCTCGTGAGGCTATTGCCACGAAGTTTGGATCCGAGTTCCTGCCCGAACGACCGCCGGTCTATGCACGGCGAGCGAAGGGTGCGCAGGAAGCGCACGAGGCGATTCGCCCGACCGATCCGCGCCGCACACCAGAAATGGTGAAGGGACGTCTGACCGGGCCGCAGTTCAAGGTCTATGACCTCGTCTGGAAGCGCTTCATCGCCAGCCAGATGCGCAACGCGATCTTCGACGCCACCGGCGTCGACATTGATGCCGGACGCCCGGGCGAGAGAAGCTATATCGCTTCCGCGCCACGGGATCAGTCATCAAGTTCGCCGGGTTCATCCGCGCCTATCGCGAGGATCGGGATGACGATGAGGTCGACGAAATCGATCGCGCAGCACTGCCGGTGCTCACCGCCAACGATTTGCTCGACCTGCTGAAGCTCTTGCCGGAACAGCACTTCACCCAGCCACCACCCCGCTATACTGAGGCGACGCTGGTGAAGGCGCTCGAAGAGAACGGCATCGGACGCCCAAGCACCTACGCGCCGACGATTGCGACGCTGCTGGCACGAAACTATGTCACCAACGAGGAGAAGCGCCTCGCGCCGACCGAAGTGGGACTGGTCGTGAACGACATCCTCGTCGAACACTTCCCGGCCATCGTCGACATCGGGTTCACATCGGGCATGGAAGAGGGCTGGACGACATCGCATCCGGCGAACGCAGTTGGGTGCCAGTTGTGCGCGAGTTTTACAGCCCGTTCAAGGACACGCTCCAGCACGCTGAGCAGACGATGGAGCGCGTCAAGGTTCGCGATGAGCCGACCGACGAAGTCTGCGAAGTGCGGTCGCCCAATGGTGATCAAGCTCGGTCGTTACGGTCGCTTCCTCGCCTGCAGTGGATTCCCGGAGTGTCGCAACTCCAAGCCGCTGCTGACCAAAATCGGAGTTCCTTGCCCGAAGTGCAAGGTCGGCGAAGTGATCGAGCGGCGCTCGACTCGCGGTCGTCTCTTCTACGGCTGCAGTAACTGGCGCAAGGACGATCCGCAGTCGTGCGATTATGTCTCGTGGCTGAAGCCAACCGGCGAGCCGTGCCCGCAGTGCGGCGAACCGCTGGTGTACACAAACCGCAAGGAGACCGACGTTAAGTGCGCCTCCTGCGGCTACACCGCACGAGCAACACGCAGCACGAACAAGCCCGACGCAATCCCCGCCTGATGGTTCCGCGCCGGGTGCTATACCAGCGCCCGGCGCATCAGTTCCTACTGCGCCACTACAATCGTTGCCGTCAGGTAGAATTGCCGGTTGGCGCGGTCTGTCCATCGATTTCAGTCACCCGCGCCGTGATACAGAAACGGCAGTGATTCTGAGCTTGAACCCCCAATCAAATCTCCCGACCCGCTGGCACGCAACGACGATTCTCGGCGTCATCCGCGACGGTAGCGTCGCGATCGGTGGCGACGGCCAGGTGACCTTCGGTGACATGGTCGTCAAGCATGGTGCGCGGAAGATCCGCATGCTCCACGATGGCGCAGTCGTCGCCGGGTTTGCCGGCGCGGTCGCCGACGCAATGACACTGTTCGAGAAGTTTGAGTCGCAGCTGCGCGACTGGAAGGGTGACCTCCGGCGAGCGGCGGTTGAGCTTGCCAAAGAGTGGCGCACCGATCGGTACTTGCGGCGTCTGGAGGCCCAACTCATCGTTGCTGACGCTGAGACCATCCTCATCCTCTCCGGTGAAGGAGACGTGCTGCAGCCCGACGACGGCATTGCGTCGATCGGCAGCGGTGCGCCGTACGCGATGGCCGCTGCCCGCGCGCTCCGCGAACACACGTCACTTTCGGCGCTCGATATCGTTCAGGAGTCAATGAAGATCGCGGCTGATCTGTGCATCTTCACGAACTCTCAGATCGTTGTCGAATCGATCGAGGTGGCCGAAGAAACCGAAGACGCGGATGAGTCGGCGGAGGTGCAGGCATGACGGAGCTGACACCGAAAGCGATTGTTGCCGAGCTCGATCGATACGTTATCGGGCAGACAGCCGCCAAGCGTGCGGTCGCCGTTGCGCTGCGCACCCGCTGGCGTCGCCGCCAGCTCGATGACGACCTGCGCGACGAAGTTCAGCCGCGCAACATCCTGATGGTCGGACCAACCGGCGTCGGCAAGACGGAGATTGCCCGCCGCGTTAGCCGGATTGTGCACGCGCCGTTCGTGAAGGTCGAGGCGACCAAGTTCACCGAAACCGGCTACGTCGGTCGCGACGTCGAGTCGATGATTCGCGACCTGGTCGAGACGAGCATCGCGATGCTCCACAAGGAGCGCATGGAGGCCGTCAGCGCCGAGGCGGCGAAGGTGGCAGTCCAGCGTCTCGTCGACCTGCTCGTCGAGCAATTGGACGCAGCACCGGGTACCGACGACGCATCCGCAGACGAATCAGAATCGCTGACTCCGGCCGCCAAGCGCCGCCGGACGCGACGCCGCAACAAGCTCATCGAGCAACTGGGCAAGAACGCGATTGAAGATGAGACTGTTGTCATTGATGTCGCCCAGGATGAGGATCCGTTCATGATGCCGTTCGAGATCATCACCGGCGTCGCGCCAGACGAGCTGCCGGATACGCTGCGCGAGATCATGCGCGCGTCTGGCCCGCAACGCATGCGGCGCACGGTTTCTGTTGCCGAAGCACGGCGCATCCTGGCGCACGAAGAGGCCGAGCGGCTCGTGGACATCGACACCGTGATCGACGAGGCGCTGAAGCGCGTTGAGGAGTCTGGCGTCGTCTTCATCGACGAGATTGACAAGACGATCAACGACGGCGACTACGGCCCGGATGTCTCCGGTGAGGGTGTCCAGCGCGATCTGTTGCCGATCATCGAGGGCTCAGTCGTCGCGACACGCTACGGTCCGGTGCGCACCGATCACATCCTGTTCGTTGCGGCCGGCTCGTTCTCGTCGCACCGCCCGAGCGATCTGATCCCGGAGCTGCAGGGGCGCTTTCCGATCCGCGTCGAGCTCGACAGCCTCGAAGAGGACGATCTGTACGAGATCCTCACAGCCCCGGACAACGCCCTCGCCCGTCAGGCGACTGCCCTGCTTGCGACCGAGGGAATTCAGGTCGAGTTCCAGGACGAGGCACTGCGCGAGATCGCCCGGCTGGCCGCAGACGTAAACGCGAGAACGGAAGATATCGGCGCGCGCCGCCTGCAAACCATCGTCGAGCGCGTCCTCGAAGACATCTCGTTCGATGCGCCGGAGCAGGGCACCAGCAGCGTTGTCATTGACGTTGCCTACGTCACCGAGCACGTCGGCGATATTGCCACCGATGACGACCTGAGTAACGCGATTCTCTAGCAATCACGCAGCAATGGGAGCGGGGGAGATGGGATCAGCGACCGTGACGGACACCGACGCAAAGACGGATCGAGACTTCGTCCTCAGCGTCATCGTGCCGGTCTACAACGAAGTGCGCACCATCACCGAAATCCTTCAGAGCGTCCGAGCTGTGGACATCCCCAAGCAGATCATCGTCGTTGATGACATGTCGACCGACGGAACCCGCGAGAAGCTTGAGGACGAACGGCAACACCCCGATACGATTGTCGTCCTCCACGACGTGAATCGCGGCAAGGGCGGCGCGGTCCGAACCGGACTCGAGCACGCTACCGGCGACATCGTGCTGATCCAGGACGCCGACCTTGAATACGACCCGCGTGACTACCGCGTCCTGCTACGGCCGATCCTCGAAGGGCGAGCCGAAGCCGTCTATGGATCGCGATTCCTCGGCGAGCACAAGGCCATGTACTTCTGGCATGCGCTGGGCAACAAGTTCCTGACGCTGGTGACCAACGTGCTGTTCGACACCACGCTGACCGATATGGAGACGTGTTACAAAGTTTTCACCATAGACATTGCCAAGTCACTGAACATCCAGCAAATGCGCTGGGGAATTGACCCGGAGATCACGGCCAAGATCCTGCGAGATGGACACCGTATCTACGAAGTGCCCATCTCCTACAACGGGCGAGAGTTCTGGGAGGGCAAGAAAATATCGTGGAAAGATGCATTCGTCGTGTTGCGAACGCTCATCCGATACCGCTTTTTCCGCTAGGACCCACGAGCTAGCAGGAGGACTGAGATGCCTCGACTTGCACTTGCAGTCGATCTGGGTGGCACGAATCTTCGCGCTGCCGTCGTTGACCGCGATGGTGTCATCCAGTCCGAGACACAGCAGCGGACCCAGGCATCCGAAGGTCCGGATGCCGTCATCGCCCGCATTGGTGCCGCCGTGAACGACATCGCTGAGAGCAACCAGGTGCCGAAGGATGTGCCGGTAGGCATCGCATCGCCGGGCCCACTCGATCCTCGTACCGGCGTTGTCTATTTCTCACCAAACCTGCCGGGCTGGACCAATATCCCGCTTGCGACGAAACTGCGTGAACACACGAACCGTGAAGTTGTCCTGAGCAACGATGCCAATGCAGCGGGGCTCGGCGAGGTATTTTTTGGCGCGGGCAAAGGCACGCGGAACCTGCTCTACATCGGGCTGGGAACGGGTGTCGGTGGCGGGATCTACTCCGAAGGCATGCTGATCGACGGTGTGCGTGGCATGGGTGGCGAGCTGGGGCATGTGACCGTCGATCTCAACGGGCCGCGTTGCACCTGTGGATCGGCAGGCTGCATCGAAGCCTATACCTCCGCCTGGGCGCTGACGCGAGACGCGCTCGCACTCGTCGATAGTGGTCGCGGCGATGCCATCCTCAAGGCAGCCGGAGATCGCGGTACGGTCGGGCCACGGGCGATCGGCGAGGCAGCGAGCGACGGAGACGCCGCCGCGCTCGCGCTACTGGATCGCGCCGGCAGGGCGCTGGGTGCCGGCATGGCGAGCTTCGTCAACATCTTCAATCCCGAAGTCATTGCCATCGGCGGCGGCGTGTCGCTGATCGGCGAGCCGCTGCTCCAGCCCGCCCGACAAGCACTTGCCGCATTTGCGATGCCGATCATGCTGGAGAGCGTCAAGGTCGTGCCGTCGCAGTTGGGCGTCAAAACCGGGATCTACGGTGCGGCCGCGCTCGTGTTTTACGACGGTCCTCGCTAACCTCTGCCCTGAACTTCGAGCCAATTTCTGCAGATCCACCCGTTAAGACGCTTGACAGTGGATTTCGCATCCGTGTATAGTCCGCGCCGAACGAACAGATCGCACTACAAGTACGATCCCGCTTTGGCCCGCGTGAGGATGACGACCGCGAGCCAGTTATTCGCAGCAAGTGCCGCGGTATGTCCCGTTATTTGGGAACTGCATGCAATGCGCCGAACTCCTCACACGGTGACTCCGTACGCTGGAGTGGTTCAGGTGACGGTTGTTTGATGGTCGGCTGCGTGACGGTCGTTGGACTTTCGCCCGATCGTTCCCGCGACGATAACGGATCGTCCGGTCGGCGACCGCTCAGAGGAAGGCGTTCCCGGAGATGTTCATTTATCGTCAAGCGCGTGATGTGGTTTATACCAACGATTCTCGCTATCGCCATGGTGACGGCGGAAGGATTCATCCTGATGTGAATCTGACGCCAGGCAGTCCGTTCCAACCTGCAGGTGCCAATAACCTGCGCGAAGACATCATCAAGCAGATCGAAAAGCAGTACGGGCTCGACAAGCCTCTACCGGTGCGATTCGTGATCTATCTCGGCAAAGCCGTGCGCGGCGACTTCGGTGAGTCCTACACACGGCGGCCACAGCAGGTGAATGACATCATTCGCCGTGGCTTCCCGGTTTCACTGCAGCTCGGTGCGATGGCCCTGGTTCTTGCCTCAGTCGGCGGCATCCTCCTTGGTGTGCTGGCCGCGGTGAATCAGAACGGATGGCTCGACTACTTCAGCGCCACGCTCGCGATCCTCTTCTACAGCGTCCCCAGCTTCGTTCTTGGCATTCTCCTGTTGCTTCTGTTTGTCATCTGGATACCTGACTGGACAGGATGGAGATTCTTCCCGCTCAGCGGGTGGGAGAGTCCGCGCGCGTGGGTTCTCCCAACGATCGCTCTGGGCGCTGGGCCGCTCGCCCAGTTGGCGCGCTACACCCGATCCAGCATGATCGACGTGATCCGCTCTGACTATGTGCGCACAGCACGCGCGAAGGGCCTCGCAGAGCAGAAGGTAGTTCTGAAGCACGTGCTGAAGAACGCGCTCATCCCGGTCATTACACTGATCGGCCCGCTGTTTGCCGCACTCGGCACTGGCTCGTTCTTCGTCGAGCAGGTCTTCGGCATTCCCGGCATCGGCAAGTTTTTCGTCGTCAGTATGTCGTCGAAGGATCAACCCATGATCATGGCGGTTGTCCTGCTCTACGGGACATTCCTGGCAGCCATGAATCTTGTCGTCGACATCCTCTACGGTGTGATCGATCCGCGAATTCGCATGAGCATTCGAGGAGAGTAACGAATGGCAACCCCGCAGGACCGCAACGCTGACGCCGTTTCTCAGGCGCAGCTCCTCGCAGAGGCTGCCGAAGCCGTACCTATTCGACAGGCGAGCCTCTGGGGTGACGCATGGCGCAGACTGCTGAAGAACAAGCTGGCAGTCATTGGCCTCGTCACCGTCATCATGCTGTCGTTGCTGGCGCTGTTTGCGCCCCTGATCGCGCCGTATGGGCCGGCCGAGGTTGTGTCGACGGATCTCCGTCTGTCGACCCCATCCTGGTACTTCCCGATGGGTCTCGATCAAAATGGTCGCGACCTGTTCAGCCGCATGCTCTACGGCGCGCGTGTGTCATTGCTCGTAGGTGTCGTCGCGCAGCTCATCGTGCTCGCGATCGGTGTGCCGATTGGCGCACTCGCTGGCTACTACTCCGGCAATGTCGATAACGCGCTGATGCGCACAGTTGATGTCTTCTACGCCATTCCGCAGCTGCTGCTGGTGCTGCTCATGGTCAACATGCTTGGGCCGGGTATGAAGAACATCTTCATCGCCATTGGCCTCACCGGCTGGGTGACAATGGCGCGCCTTGTCAGAGGCGTGATGTTGGCCAATCGCGAACAGGAGTACGTCAAGGCATCGAAGGTCGCTGGTGGCGGCAGCGGTTACATCATCCTTCGCCACATGCTGCCCAACAGCCTGACGCCCATCATCGTCGCGCTCACCTTCGGCATCCCGCAAGCCATCTTTATCGAGGCATCGCTCTCCTTCATCGGCGTTGGTATCCGACCACCACAGCCATCCTGGGGACAAATGGTTGGGAATGGCCAACAGTACATTCAGTCGGCGCAGCACCTCATGTTCTTCCCCTGTCTGGCGATTGCCATCACGATGCTGGCGTTCACCTTCCTGGGCGACGGACTGCGTGACGCACTCGATGTCAAGATGAACGATTAGCGCGACCTGACGAAAGGATCGGCGGCGATGTCACTTGATGCGGACTCGCAGCACGGGATGAGGCAAGCAACGCATGGCTAAGAACGTTCTTGAAGTCAACGACCTGAAAACACAGTTCTTCACACGCGCAGGCGTCGTTTACGCCGTCGATGGTGTGTCATTCCACGTCGGCGAAGGTGAGACGCTCGGTATCGTCGGTGAGTCGGGCTGCGGAAAGAGCGTCACTGCCACGTCGATCATGCGCCTCATTCCCAGCCCGCCGGGCAAGATCGTCAATGGCGAGATTCTGCTGTCTGACGAATCGGGCACGACAGATCTCCTGACGCTCTCCGAGAGTGAGATGCGGCACGTACGCGGCCATCGAGTCGCGATGATCTTTCAGGACCCGATGACCTCACTCAACCCGGTTCTGACTATCGGCGACCAGATCACCGAGCCGCTGATCCTTCACCTCGGGCTGAGCAAGCGCGAGGCGGAAGAGCGCGCGATTGACTTGCTCAAGCGCGTCGGCATTCCGGCCGCCGAGGATCGCATCAACGCCTATCCGCACCAGTTTTCCGGCGGCATGCGCCAGCGCGTGATGATCGCTATCGCGCTCTCCTGCAATCCGCGCGTGCTTATTGCCGACGAGCCGACGACAGCGCTCGACGTCACCATCCAGGCGCAGATCCTGGAGCTGATGATGCACCTCAACCACGAGTTCGGCACGGCGATCATCATGATCACCCACGATCTCGGCGTCGTCGCCGAGATCTGCGAGCGCGTGGTGGTCATGTATGCCGGGCAGATCGTTGAAACGGGCGACGCGAAGGACCTGTTCAACAATCCGCAACACCCGTACACCATTGGTCTGCTCAACTCAGTCCCACAGATTGGCGAGCGCGTGAAAGACGCGCTCACGCCGATTCCCGGACTGCCACCAGACCTGCTTGCGCCGCCGGTTGGCTGTCGTTTCCGCCCGCGCTGTCGCTTCCGCCAGGAGAAGTGCGAGACATCGCCGCCGCTAGCGGATGTCGCACCCGGCCAGCGGGCGCGCTGCTGGTTCCCGCAAGGGCGAGGCGCTACGCCGCCAGATGAAGCGGCAGTTCCTGCTCCTGCGGCCGCTCGAAGTTAAGGCGCGATGTTCGCCGCTAGCCTGAAGAATCGAGATGAGTTTGGCCACTGAAGTTCAAGAGCCAGCAACCGCGTCTGCCGCGAGCGGCGACACCATCCTTGAGGTTAAAAACCTCAAGAAGCATTTCAGGATGGGTGGTGGACTGCTTTCACGCGGCAGCGAGCTCAACATTCGCGCCGTGGACGATGTGTCGTTCAGCATTCGCCGAGGCGAGACGTTCGGCCTCGTCGGTGAGTCCGGCTGCGGCAAGACAACGCTGGGGCAAACGATCATCCGACTTTACAACCCGACCGCCGGAACAGTCGTCTTCAACGGCAATGACATTTCGTCGCTGGGCGCAGCGGACATGCGCAAGCACCGGCGTGCGTTGCAGATGATCTTCCAGGATCCCTCGGCATCGCTCGATCCACGCATGACGGTCGGCTCAATTGTCGCTGAGCCACTGAATATTTACGGCATCGGTTCTCGCGACGAACGTCGCAATCGCGTTCGCGAGCTGCTGCAAGTCGTTGGTCTGAACTCGTACTTTGTCAATCGCTATCCGCACGAGTTTTCCGGCGGCCAGCGACAGCGCATCGGCATCGCACGCGCATTGGCGCTGCAGCCGGAGCTGGTTATCTGCGACGAGCCGGTATCGGCGCTTGATGTGTCGGTTCAGGCGCAGGTGCTGAATCTGCTGCGACAGCTTCAGACAGAGTTCAATCTGACGTACCTCTTCATCGCTCATAACCTCGCCGTTGTCGCGCACATCAGCGACCGTGTTGGCGTGATGTATCTCGGCAAAATGGTTGAGATCGGCGAATCGAGAGAGATCACCGAGCGCCCGAAGCATCCGTATACCCAGGCGCTCATCTCCGCCATTCCGATTGTCGACCCGGGTCGCAAGCGCGAACGCATCATTCTTGAAGGCGACGTCCCTAGTCCTGCGAATCCTCCGACTGGATGTCGGTTTCATCCTCGCTGCCCAATCGCGCGACCGAACTGTGCTGAGGTTGAGCCGGAAATGCGAGAGATTGAGCCGGGTCATTGGGTGGCTTGCCACTATGCCGTCTAGGCATACCGGTTTGAATGCAACGCGACCCACCATCTGCGTCGACTCTGGGCGCAGGTACGGCGCGGGCAACTCCGTTCGGCAGGTGAAACGAGCCTGTCTGAGAATCCCGCAAACTGAAACAAATACGCTTGCCAATCCACGAATGCTTGTGTTACATAGTTCACGTCGTTCCACAGGGAAAGGTCGATGTCGCGGCAGGGCCGCGACGGTGATGATGTCCGTTGGGCGCTGCTGCGTGCAGCGTGATCGTTCTGATGCACGTTCAGCAGGACGGCGCGCCGCAAGTCGGGGACAGTCGCAGCAAGAACGTATCGCCTACGGATCCTGCGTCAGACCGGATTTCCGGGGTTCAGGCGTCCGGAAGCCGTAGTGCTGACGTACAGATAGGTAGCATCACCAGACAGACCACTAAATCTATGGACGTCCGCAGAGAGGAGGGCGCTGTCCCGCGGGGACACCGTAAATCGATCGACCGCCCCAGGTGAGGGCATCTTTCAAAATCGTAGACCGACGGTTGAAAGCGTCCACGTCAAGATGCAGGGCCAGGAATGAGCATCGGCGAATAAGCAGGACGTACGCAGCCGCCAACGAGTAGGGAGATAACGCGGATGGTTGTAATCGATAAGGAACAGGTTCGTCTCCTGGAAGCGCGCCTACGCGGGATCGGTGTTGACCGCCGATCGTTCCTGAAGTTCGCGTCGGCCGCGATGGCTGCGCCAATGGTCGGCTCGATTCTCGCTGCCTGCGGCGGTGACGACGACGAGCCAGCAGCAACAACAGCCCCGGCTGAGGCGACAACTGCCCCGACCGAGGCTCCTGCAGAGGCGACTGAGGCTCCTGCGGAGGCGACCGAAGCCCCGGCGGAGGCGACCGAGGCTCCCGCAGAGCCAACCGAGGCCCCGGCGGAGCCGACAGAAGATTCTTCGACCGGCAGTATCGACGCCGAGCAGATTCTGCACACAATCGGTGCTCGCCAGGAACCGGCCTCCAATGATTTCAACGCTGACCTGTATTGCGGCGGTACTGCCTCGATCTGGTCTGGCTTGCTGACATACGATGCCGACCTGATTCCTATCCCCGACTGGGCCGAGCGGTGGGAGCCAAACGACGACGCGTCGATGTGGACCTTCTACCTGCGCAAGGACAACAAGGGCTTCTCCAACGGTGACCCTGTTACAGCCGATACGTTCATCGGCTCGTGGGCGCGCCTGCTCAATCCGGAGACAAAGGGGGCCTACGCCTCGATTCTGTTCGACATCGTCGGAGCTGAGGACATCAACCTCAACGGCGCAGATCCGAGCACGCTCGGCTGCCGTGCCGTCGACGACTGGACACTTGAAGTCGACATGGTTGGCCCGCGCGGTATGTTCCCGGTTATCGCCGGTTATGCCGCCTGCTTCCCGACCCACCTGCCATCGGCTGCCAAGGGCGGCAACTTCACCGACCCGGCCGAGGCCGGCGGACCGGTTATCTCCAACGGCGCATTCGTGCTGACCGAGTGGAAACACGACGAGTATCTGACGCTCGAGCGCAACCCGAACTACTGGGACACGGACATCATCCTTGAAACGGTCGACTGGAAGATCGTTCCAGCCGAGCAGGGCATGCTGCCGTACGAGGCCGGCGAGGTCGACTGGGCGGTCGTCCCGGGCGCAGACCTCCCGCGCATCCAGTCCGATCCGGTTATGAAGGACGAGCTCCAGAAGTGGGTCGAGCCGCTGATCTGGAAGATCCTGCCGGGCACGAACGTGACGCCGTTCGACGACATCGAGCTGCGCCGCGCCCTGCAGCACGCGGTCGACAAGGAGCGCCTGAACACCCTGACCAACGGTGGTGGCGACCCGGCCTACTGCCTGGTCCCGCCGGGCGTGTTCGGCTACTTCGGCGAGGAGTTCAAGGACTATTCGGACTTCGACCTGGACAAGGTCAAGGAGCATCTGGACGCGTCAACGTACGCCGGCCAGGATCTGCCGAAGGTCACGATGATCCTCCGCAACGAGGCCCAGCTGAACTCCACCATCATGGCCGAGGACGTCTCGGCGCAGCTCCTGGAGAACATGAACCTGCAGGTCGAGCTGCAAATCATGGACTTCCAGCCGTTCCGTGACCTGCAATTCCAGAACAACTACGAGATGTGCTGGATTCGCTGGTACTACGACTATCCGGATCCGAACAACGGCTACTTCGACATGTTCTACTCCAACAAGGAGACCGGCAAGCGCCAGGCATGGTCGAATCCGGAGTTCGATGACTGGACGATCAAGGGTAAGGAAGCAGCCGACCCCGAAGATCGACTGGACGCCTATCGGAACTGCGAGCGCCTCATGAACGAGGACGTGGCCTACGTTCCGATCGTGTATCGCAACGCCTACGACGTCTACAAGCCATGGATGAAGGGTGTCCCCGTTAACAAGCAGGGCTACTGGATTCCGAACGGCAATATCTTTGTGTCGATGTACAACCGCGTGTACATGGAGGGCCGGCCGGCCTGATCTCACGCACGACGACATCACACACAGCGAAAGGGGGGAGCCGAACGGCTCCCCTCAATCGCGCCAGCGACATGTCCCGGGCGACACTTGTGTCAAATTGGACGGTCTGGATCAGGCCGTTTTGGCTGTAGATTGCAGCGAAACCTCTGTTATGCTAGCAGCCTGATCACCGATTGGACCGCGGCAATACCCGCCGGCCCCTCTGAAGAAAGGTGCTTGACGCGATGGCGGCAGGGAATCCAACGTACCTCTGGTGGAATGGTGAGAAGGTCGCCTGGGACGACGCAAACGTCCACGTGACCGCACTCGGCTGGTCGACTGTTGGCGCGATCTTTGAAGGTATTCGCGCCTACTGGAACGCCGAGCAAGAAGAGCTCTATGTATTCCGTCTGGACGAGCACATGCAGCGCTTCCGCAACTCGATGAAGCTCGTGCATCTCGCGGAAACGCACGACATGGAGGAGCTCAAAGCGGCGATTCTCGATTTGCTGCGTGCCAACGAGACGCGCGAGGATACGTACATCCGGCCACTTGCGTATCGAGGCGGTGGCTCACGCGGCTTCAGCGCCATCGGTGGCGACACGGAGATCCTGATCAACACACATGCAAGCGCCTCGCACTTGCTTTCCGGCAACGGCAAGCACGCCTGCATCTCGTCGTGGCGACGCATCTCCGAGAACGTCATGCCGCCACGGATCAAGAATCTCTCCAACTATCGCAATGGCCAGCTCGCCAATCAGGAAGCGGCCCAGAACGGCTACGATCTCGCCATCATCCTGAACGAGAATGGCAAGGTGGCCGAGGGTGGCGGAGCCTGCATCGCCTTCGTGCGCGACGGCAAGCTGATTACTCCTGGTGTCACCCAGAGCATCCTGGAGAGCATCACCCGCGACGCGCTCATTCAGCTCGCCGCGAACGAGCTTGGCCTGCAAGTCGAGGAACGCGAAGTCGACCGCACTGAGCTCTACATCGCCGATGAGGTGTTCATGATGGGCACTGCGGCTGAGATCACGCCGGTTCTGTCTGTCGATCGGTACCAGGTCGGCAACGGTGATGTCGGGCCGATCACCCGCAAGCTCGAAGAGCTGCTGGACGATTGCTTCCGTGGCAAGTCCGGCCTGCGTCCGGAGTGGCGCACCGCCGTTGGTGTCGCCGCAACAGCCGCCGTCGCGGACTAACACCCGAGCAGCAACACAGCAAAGCGGGGTGGCGAAAGGCCACCCCGCTTTTGCGTGCCCGTTGCGAGCGCGGTTATGCCTAGAGCAGGCCCTCGCCGTGCATGCGCGCGATCGTGCGCTCAAACCCTGCGATCGTCTTATCGATATCGTCAGTCGTGTGTGCGGCGCTGAGCCAGCCACCACCGAAGGTCAGGTCGGTGCCCTCCAGCATCAGGCCGGAGATCAGGCTGCTCTTCAGCTTACCGGGCAGCCCACCCTTCAGATCGGCAAGCTGCATGCCTTCAGGTCGGCGAATATCGCCCGCCTGCATGTTGCCGCAGGTCTTGCCGAGGATCAGGTGGAAGACGGACGACTCACCGTAGCAGAAGCCCGGCAGATCCTGGTTGACCAGCGCAGTGTTGAAGCCGACGCGGAGTCGCTCGGCCAGTGCATCGGCCTTCTTCTGCACCTCAGGATCAGCAACCAGCTCAAGCATGGCTGCTCCGGCGACGGCCGACAGCGGGTTGCCGTTGTAGGTGCCTGGGTGGAAGATTTTCTTGTGGTTCGGATCGGTGCTGAACTCGAAGACGCTCATGATGTCCCGACGTCCGCCGAAGCAGCCGCCCGGCAAGCCACCGGCGACCACCTTCGCCAGCGTCGTCATGTCCGGCCTGATGCCAAAGCGCTCCTGCGCTCCGCCCGGAGCCCAGCGGAAGCCGGTAATAACCTCGTCGAAGATAAGGATTGTGTCGTACTTCTCCGTGAGCGCGCGCAGATCCTTGAGGAAGCCTTCCTTCGGCGGCAGTGTTGCCCACGACGCGCCGCTCGGCTCCAGGATCACGCAAGCGACATCGCCATCCTTCAGGTAGGCCTCGACTGCATCGAGGTCGTCAATCGACGCGACAAGCGTCAGGTCGAGGACTTCACGTGGAATGCCGGGGATCTCCGTGTCGCCGTCGCCCGGTCGCTCACCACGTGCCACGTAGTCGTGCCAGCCATGGAAATGGCCCTCGAACTTCAGCACCTTGTTCTTGCCGGAAAACGCGCGCGCGGCGCGAATCGCCAGCATGGTCGACTCGGTCCCCGACGAGGTGAACTTCAGCCGCTCCATCGACGGAATCAGCTGCTGCACCTTGTCGGCCCAAATCAGCTCCTGGTCGTGGCTGGCACCGAGGTGCGTGCCACGCTCGAGCTGCGCCTTCACGGCCGAGACAATATTCGGGTGATTGTGGCCAAGAATCAGCGACCCATGACCGACGGCATAGTCGATCAGCTCGTGGCCATCGACGTCCCACTTCTTCGCGCCCTGCGCCCGATCGATATAGATCGGGAACGGCTTGACGTAGCGCGAGTCGTGGGTCACACCGGCAGGGAAGAGCTCAATCGACTGCATCGCGCGCTGGCGCGAACCGCCAAATTCTTCACTGAATTCCTGCTCAAGAGTCTTCGTGGTCTGTGCCATCGCTACGGTCTCCTCCTTCATCCTGGTGCCAATCCAGGCTCCGATTTGCCATTATCGCCAACCATTTCGCACATGTCTATGTCGTGCCACCAACTTCCAGCTGCCTGGATATCCAGCGCTACGCCAAGCGCTACGCCAATAGTACGCGCGAGAGTCGATCGGGGCTTCAACCGTGCTCCACACGTTCAGGACGGACCCGGGGAAATCGGATACGATCTTCGGGGATCAAATCTATCGGGGCACATAGACGACAGATGAAGCGATTCTGTCACATGTGGGAGGAACAACTGCAATGGGGCTTTCTGCACATCCGCGCTTTCGGCTGGCGGCTCTACCAACGCCGCTGCAATTCGCCCCGCGGCTGACAGCCGAGTTGGGCGGTCCGAAGATCTACCTGAAGCGGGACGACTTGACCGGCCTGGCAATGGGAGGCAACAAGACACGCAAGCTCGAATACCTTGTTGCCGACGCGCTGGCGAACGGTGCCACGCATCTCATCACCGTCGGCGCTGCACAGTCGAATCACGCCCGTCAGACAGCCGCTGCCGCGCGCATGGCTGGTCTCGAATGCCATCTCGTGCTGAATGCGGCGACGCCGGAGCCGGACGTGCAGGGCAATTTGCTCCTCGACAAGCTGCTCGACGCAAAGGTTCACATCGTCACTGACGGCTCCCAGCGCCAGGCGAAGGTCGACGAGGTTGCGGCCGATCTGGCCGACAACGGCGGTGTCCCCTATCCGATTCCAGTCGGGGGCTCGAACGGTATTGGCGCTCTGGGATATGTCGCGGCCATGCTTGAGCTTGCCGAGCAACTCTGGTCGAACGACCTGTCGCCAAAGGCAATGTACTTCGCTGCTGGTTCTGGCGGCACCCAGGGTGGCATTGTCGTGGGCGCACATCAACACGGCCTCGACTTCGCGCTGAATGGTGTTCTCGTCGAAGGTAACAGCGCTGACGGCATCGCTCGCGCCGAGGAAGTCGCGGGTTGGGCAGCCAGTGAGCTTGGCGTCACCACGCCACCACATGATGCGTTCATTGCCGACGACGGTCATGTCGGCGAGGGTTACGGTATCCCGACTAACGAAGGTATCGAAGCGATCAGTATGCTCGCACGAACCGAGGCCGTGCTCCTCGATCCGGTCTACACGTCGAAGGCGTTTGCCGGCATGGTTGCCGACATCCGCGCCGGTGTCTACACGCCGGACGACAGCATCATCTTCCTGCATACCGGCGGTTCGCCGGCGCTCTTCGCGCAGCGCGATCTCCTCAAGTCAGTATTGAGCTAGTGAAACAGGGCGTGAGCGGCGTAGGCTGCTCACGCCGGTTGCGGCTGGATGTACACTGCAATATATGAACGCATGTTCTATTCAGCCGCCAACGCCGTTTGCTGAAGTCGCGCCAAATTCGCGGCTTTCGGATCGACGTGCCACGCTCACCTATCGCGTGCCGCAGTCGCTGGATGAGGATATCGACGTCGGGCAGTTGATCTGGGTGCCGCTGCGCAAGAAGCTCGTCCTCGGCATCGTCGTCGAGCGTCACGGGCGACCCGTCAACGAAGAACGCCTGCGACCGATCCATGCACCTGTCGAGCCGTCCTTCTGCCTGACGCCGCTGCAATGGCAGCTGGCGGTCTGGATCGCTGAGGAGACCGTCTGCACACTCTTTGAGGCTGCCTCGGTCATGTTGCCACCCGGAGTCGGTTCGCGGGCCGTTGAGTACCTTTCGTTGCGCCACGAGCCATCTGACGATGATCTGGCGCGGCTGACGGCGGCTCAACGGCGGCTCGTCGCATTCCTGACAGCTGAGGGTGAGGTGCCGCTCGAACGCGCACAGCGCTCACAAGGCTCATCGCTCTCGACGATTATCCCGGCGCTCGAAGCAGCCGGCATCCTGCAGCGCATCGCGAAAGTGCGTCATCGCCCCGAACCACGGCCACGCGTCGTCGAGCAGATCCGTCTGATCCCGGACGGACCGCGGCCCCCTGACAGCGCGCCGCGGCAGGTCGAGGCGATGGATTGGCTGCTGCCGCGACTACGCGTGCGCCCGGACCTGGCGATGCCGCTCGATTCGGTATTGCAGATCTCTGGCATCAGTCGGGCGACGCTTCGTACATTGGCTCAACGCGGTTCGGTCGTGATCGAGCCGCTGCAAGAAGATGTGGCGACTCCGCAGCGTGGCTCCTCGTCGATTCATCTGACCAACGAGCAAGCTGCGGCCTGGGATCGCATTCGGCCGCATCTCGCGCCCGGCGCAGAGCCGCACACAATCCTGCTGCACGGTGTCACTGGCAGCGGCAAGACGGAACTCTATCTTCGCGCGGCAGCAACGTGTCTCGCCAATGGTCGTTCGGCGCTCGTGCTCGTCCCCGAGATCGGACTCAGCAGTCAGATCGCTGCCAGGTTCCGCTCGCGGTTCGGCGACCAGGCGTTGATCCTGCACTCAGCGCTCACCGACCGCGAACGCGCCACCAACTGGCGGCGCGCCGGAGACGTCGAGCCAGTCGTCGTCATCGGCCCTCGCTCAGCCCTGTTCGCTCCGTCGCGCGATGTCGGCCTGATCGTCCTCGACGAGGAGCACGATAGCTCCTACAAGCAGGACTCCGTTCCGCGCTACCACGCACGCGCAGTCGCCGAGCAGCTGGCGAGTGCGCACCGGGCGCTGCTCATCCTTGGTAGCGCAACGCCAGATGTCGAGACGTACTATCGATCGGAGCGATCTGGCTGGTCGCGTGTTGATCTGCGTGAACGTGTCGGGCAGCGGATCATCGGCGACGACGGCCAGATGGTGGCGCGGCCTATCGCACTGCCAACAACCGAGATCGTCGACATGCGTGCAGAGCTCCGCGCCAACAATCCGTCGATCTTCAGCCGCCGCCTGCTGGAGGTCATGCACGAACGACTGGCGAGACGCGAGCAGGTCATCCTGTTTCTCAACCGGCGAGGCATGTCAACGATCGTGCAGTGCCGTTCCTGCGGAACCGTGACGCAATGCCCGTACTGCGACATCCCGCTCGTCTACCACCGCACTGTCGGGCGGGTCATCTGCCATCGCTGCGGTCACCGCGAATCGACTCCGCAGCGTTGCCCCGAGTGTGGCAGCGACGCGATTGGGTACTTCGGGACAGGGACGCAGCGGATCGAGAGCGAAATCCAGCAGGTTATGCCCGACGCCCGTGTGCTGCGATGGGACCAGGACGCGCTACGTGGCGATGTCACGCACGAAACCCTCATGCGCAGTGTCGTAGGGCACGAAGTCGATATTATCGTCGGTACGCAGATGGTTTCGAAGGGACTCGACTTCCCTGATGTCACCGCAGTCGGCGTCATCAATGCCGATACCTACCTGTATCTGCCAGACATCCGCGCGGCAGAACGCACATTCCAGATGCTGACACAGGTATCGGGCCGCGCCGGCCGCCGGGCATCCGGCGGCGAGGTCGTCCTGCAAACCTACTCCCCGGCGCACTATGCGATCACGACTGCGGCGGCACACGACTACGCCGCGTTCTATCGCGAGGAAATCGCCTTCCGCGCGCGCCACGGCTATCCGCCGTTCAAGCGTCTGGCTCGCCTCGTCATCCGCCACACCGACGAAACCCGGGCGCGCAACGAGGCCGAAGCTGTCGCAGGGCATCTGGAGCGGACCATCCTCGCCCGGCCAGACTTGCAGGGGATCGACATTGTCGGGCCTGCGCCGGCGTTCTCGGCGCGGGTCCGCAGCCAGTACGGTTGGCAGATCGTCGTTCGCGGAGGGCCGCTGCCGACGCTGCTCGGTGATCTGAATCTGCATCCCGGCTGGCTGATCGATGTCGATCCGCTCAACCTGCTCTGACTGACCCAAACACATCCGAATCGCGATTCCCGCACTCGGTATAATTGTGAGAGAAGGAGAGACAGCAATTCAGTATGGCACTACTCAAACTTGTAACTGAGCCGGATCCAAGATACAGCCAGATCAGCGATCGCCTGCGGCAGCGTTGCGCGCCGATTGCAGCATTCGATGACGCGTTGCTCAATCTGGAACGCGACCTTTATGAAACGCTCGACGCCGAGCACGGCGTCGGGCTGGCCGCGCCGCAGGTTGGAGTCTTGCTACAGATCTGTGTGATTCGGATTCCAGCGGGCTACGAGTACGAGGACTCACCGGAGACGCGCCTGACGCTCATCAACCCCGAAGTCATGCGAGCTGGTGGGCAGGAGATGGATGTCGAAGGCTGCCTGAGCTTTCCGGAGCTCATCGGCGATGTGCCGCGCTACACGTCCATCACCGTTCGGTCTCACACGACCGACGGCAAGCGGGTGAAGATCAAGGCCCACGATTATCTCGCTCGCGTCATGCAACACGAGATCGACCATCTGAACGGGATTCTGTTCTTCGATCGGATGGTGGACTGGTCGACGCTGCGTTACCCGGCGCCCGCCGAGGACGAGGCTACAGCGACGCCTCTCGCTGAATAACTTTCAGCTGCTCGGCTGAGATGATTGCCATGATGTCGTCGAGCGCTCGATCAACCTGGCCCTCTTCGTTGAAGACGCGATAGTCAAACTCGCCAACCCTGGCCAGTTCCTGTGCAGCGGTGTTGATTCGATGTAGCAAGGCGTCGCGCGCGTCGGTCTTGCGCGTCCAGAGCCGGCGCGTCAGTTCTTCGATGCTCGTCGGCATCAGAAAGATCATGATCGCTTCCGCAGAGAGCGCGCGGATACTCGCCGCCCCCTGAACATCGACCTTGACGATGGCGTTGCGGCCCTCACGAAGTGCCGCACGGACGCCGCCTTTCAGTACCCCGTAACAATTGCCATAGACTTCGGCGTGCTCAATGAACTCACCGTCGGCAAGATTGCGATCGAATTCCTCGGGCGTCATGAAGTAGTAGTGGACGCCATCGATTTCACCGGGGCGTCGTGGGCGCGTTGTCGCGGTCACGGCAAAGTAGAAATCCGGTAGTCGCGGACGCAGGTTGTCGATGATCGTATCCTTGCCGACGCCGGACGGGCCTGATATGACGTACAGACGCGGACGGACCGAGGCTCGCACCTCGGCGATCAGCTCATTGCCGCGATAATCCATCGACCGAGTCGACTCCTGTCGCGCCGCCAGATGCCGATCACCCATTCCTCAGGTACCTCCGGATCAGGCGCTGCGCTCTCACGTGTCGGCGCCCGCTACTCGTTGTAGAGCTTCCAAGCTCGCGAATCAATCTGCCGGAGTTGCCCGTGTACGACGTCCTGACGATCGCCGCGCTTGTCCATGAATGTGACAGCCGGCTTGCCAACGCACGAATACAACAGGTTCTGCATGTCGACGCTCGCACACTTGCGTTTGAACTGTATGCCCAGCGTCGACGTTCCTGGCTCATTTTGAATGCGCATCCGGACGCCGCCGCATTCTGGCTTTCGTCGGATCGCGTTGACGCCGACACGGAGCACGTGTCGCCGCTGCTGCTTCTGCTCCGGAAATACGCTCGTGGGGGTCGATTGCTGGACATCTCCCAACCGCCCGGCGAACGGATTATCCGACTGAGTATAGCCAAGGCTGTTGATGCGACCAACAAGGACGACAACACGGAGCCGACGGACGACGATATTGAGGTCACCCCTACGACGATGT
>JAMLIA010000025.1 GCA_023954495.1 Thermomicrobiales bacterium
GACGGGCCGGGCGCAGCCGAGTCGCGAGATGGTGCTGCGACTGGCTGAGCACCTGGAAGTGCCGCTGCGCGAGCGCAATGCGCTCCTGATGGCGGCTGGGTATGCGCCGGTCTATCCCGCGACGCCGCTCGATGAGCCGGAGATGGATGCCGCTCGGCAGGCGATAGACCTGCTGCTGGCTGGCCACGAGCCGTATCCGGCGCTGGCGATTGACCGGCACTGGAACCTCGTCGCGGCGAATCGGGCGGTTGGCATCTTCCTGGCGGAGAGCCCGCAGGTGCTGCTCACCCCGCCGCTCAACGTCCTGCGGCTGAGCATGCACCCCGACGGGCTGGCCGGGCGCATCAGCAACGCGAGCCAGTGGCGCGAGCATGTGCTGCATCGATTGCGGCAGCAGGTCGCGGCGACGGGCGATCCGGTGCTGGAAGCGTTGCTGGCGGAGTTGCGTGCCTTTCCGGTGTCCGAAGCTGCGTCGGAGCGGCACGAGCCGGTCATCCACAGCTCGGTGGCGTTCCCTCTGCGGATGCGGTCCTCGCTGGGCGAGTTGGCGTTCTATACGACGACGACGATATTTGGCACCGCGACCGACATCACCCTCGCCGAGCTGGCGATCGAGACGTTCGTTCCGGCGAATGCGGAGACGGCGGCGCTGTTGCAGCGCGCTGCGGAAGTGGGCTAGTCCGACTCTGCCCGCATCGCCTCCCACTCGTCGCGCAGGATGCCCATGTAGACGGCGTCATCGTACTGGCCGTCGCTCCAGACGTGCTGGCGCAGACGGCCCTCTTCAACGAAGCCGCAGGCGCGATACGCGCGGATGCCGCGCTCGTTGGCTGCGTGGCACCAGAGCCAGACGCGCTGCACGTTGCGATGGCGGAACGCGTAGTCGAGCAGCAGCCCGATCGCTTCCCGTCCGTAGCCCTGCCCCCAGTAGTGCGGATCGCCGATGGAGATGCCCAGCTCGGTCGTGCGTGCGATCGTGTTGTCGTTGGAGAGTTGGCACAGGCCAATGACATGGCCTTCCGCCTGGATAGCGAAGACGGTGCCGTCGCGACCACCCTCCGCCCAGCGGCGCTCGAACTCGGCCTCGACGCGCGCGAACGCTTGAGGCATCGGCGGATCGCCACCGCCGGCAAGCTCGACTGCCAGATCGTTGTTGAACTCCCAGAACCGTCGCAGATCATCGCGCTCGATCGCGCGGAGTATCACCCGGGGACCCGAGAGCATCGTTGCGCCTTTCGTTGATCGACAGTCACCAGCAGGGCAATGGTCGTGACGATATTCAGGACTATCATCCGCATTTCTGCAGCGCATTACGAATATCGTGCGATATCGGAGTATTATTGCTGAACAAGCGCGGTGCACTCCCGCGCTGGATGATGAGAAGAAAGGTGCGTATTCGATGGCATCACTCTCCGAAATGCTTATGCAGCAAGTAGCCGGTGCCGCGCAACAGTCCGGGCAGGCGTTGCCTGTCGACGCCGATCAGGGCGCGGCGCAGAACGGTCTTTCGGCGGCGATTCCGCTGCTGATGGCGGCTCTCTCGCGAAATGCTTCGTCCCCGGAAGGGGCCGATTCGCTGTTCAATGCCATTGAGAAGGATCACGATGGCAGCGTGATCGACAACCTTCCCAGCTACCTGAGCAACCCGAATCTCGATGACGGGGCCGGCATTCTGAAGCACGCGCTCGGCGACAACCAGTCGTCGGTCGAGCAGAGCATGGCCAAGACGACCGGGCTGGACATGGCGACGATCGCGAAGCTGCTGCAGTTCGCTGCACCGCTGGTCCTCGGCATGCTCGCCAAGCAGAAGCAGCAGAAGAACCTCACCTCCAGCAGTGGTCTTTCGGACATGCTGAAGTCCGAGCAGGATGCAGCCGCGTCCGCCAATCCTGACATGATGGACATGGTTGGCAAGTACCTGGATGCCAACAACGATGGCAGCTTCATGGACGATCTGCAGGGGCTGGCCGGCAAGCTGTTCGGCAAGCGCGAGGCGTAGATCGAACGCGTCACCGCGAGGGACTGGCTGGTCCGGCTCGCGGTGACGCACCGTCCACAGGAGAGCCCTGTATGGCAGCCTACGTTCTGGTCAACGTTCATGTTGACGACCCCGATGGGTATAAGGAATACACGGCCCAGACCCCCGGCACAGTCGAACGCTACGGCGGGAAGTTCATCGTGCGGGGCGGCGCGTACGAGACGGTTGAGGGCGACTGGAGCCCGCAGCGCATCGTCGTGCTGGAATTCCCGTCGATGGAGCAGGCGCGCGCCTGGTACAGCTCGCCCGAATATCAGGCCATCCTGCCGATTCGCCAGCGCAACTCAACCTGCCAGTTCCTGACTTTTGTCGAAGGCACATGACCCAACCGCTCACTGAGCCACCGGTCTGAACACCTCGATCATCCCGCGCTGCGGGTCGGCGACGTAGACGCGTCCATCGTCGTTGCAGGCGATTTCGAGCACGCTTCCTGGCACATTTGGGTTTCCCACCTTCGACCAGCGCGCAAGCTCCTCACCATCCATCGTCATCTCGGCGATATCAAGCGACGACGCGAATGTGATGAAGACCGTGCCGGATGGCCCGACGTCAAACGAGATCGGAGCAGGAGTGCGACCATCTTCGCCACGGTCGAAGGTGAGTGGCTCACCGATGAGATTGCCGTCCAGGTCGAAGCGCATGATCACGCTGACCGGATCGGGGTGCTGGTAGCCGTTGGCCAGGACGTAGAGCGAGTCGTCGTGTACGACGATCTTGCGGATGTCAGTCGGGAACAGGTTGTCACCGGCCCGGGTCCAAGCCTCGACAAACTCGCCATCAGTTGTGAACTTCTGTACGCGTGAATCTTCGTCTGCCACGTAGATATACCCGTGGGAATCAACCGCGATCGCGACCGCCTGGAAGATGCTCCCGGCATCCATGCTCACGGTGCCACCCCATTCGGTGACGACCGTTCCGTCGGGCGCGTACCCGATGATGCGTGGTGTCGTATTGCGATCGAGGATGTAGATCGTGCCGTCGTCGGCGACGGCCACATCATCGCGCGTGCTCATCGGCGCGCCCGTCGTGCCATAGGCGATGGTGCCGGTCTCGGTTCCGTCTGGCGCGAAAACATGCAGGGTGCGGACACTGGTATCGACCTGATACACCGCGCCATCCGGCCCAACCCGCAGCCCGCCCCACGAGTTGATGCCGGTCTGCCAGAAGTCGGCATGCGTGTAGCCGGTTGGCGCGAGCGGGGTCCCCGTTGGCTCCGGCACAGCCGTCGATGTTGGCGGGATGATCGTCGGCGTCGCTGGTTCCACCGTGACGGTTGGCGATGCCGTCGTCGGTGATGCGCCGACGCCCGGCGCTGCTGGCTGGGAACCGTCCGAGCTGCCGAACACTGCAACGAGAACGATCCCGACCAGGGCGATCGCGGCGATGCCGGCCACAAGCTCCAACCACGGCCGCATGCGGCGCGGAGGCAGGTCGTCACGAGTTGCAGGGCCCGGGGGCATCGCTGACATGGGCTTGCCTGTCTCGTGTCCGGCGGTGCTACCCTGCGAACCTGTGCTGATCGGCAGGCCGATGCGGTCGCGAATGCGGCGGTCGCGTGCAGGATCCAGTCGCACGGCGTGTGCGATGCTGCGCAGTTGCGCGTCAAGTTGGGGATTGACCGGCATGTCGTCGTATTGCTGGTTCATTGGTCAACCTCAAGAAGTTGCGCCAACTTGCTAAGAATGCGCGTCAGCCGCACCCGGACGTTGCCGGGCGAGATGCCGATGACGCGTCCGATCTCAGCGCTGGTTAACTCGGCCCAGTACCGCAACAGGACCAGATCGCGGTCGCTTTCCGGCAGATTGTTCAGCGCTTCGTGAATGCGCTGCGCGTCCTGGTGGCGCACCAGCGTCGTCAGTGCATCATCGGCCGGGGGCGAAGGTTGATGCGCTCGCTCAATCGTCTGGCGATGTCGATTGCTACGCCGCTGCTGGTCGACGATCTGGTTTGTCGCGATGGTGAACAGCCAGCTTGCGAACGATCCACGGTTGGGGTCGAACTGCGCTATGCGGTTCATCGCTGCGAGCATCGCATCGGCGACGATGTCCTCGGCGATCGACGCGCTGCCTGTCCGAGCACAGGCGTAGCGGAAGAGGCGTTCGGCGTAGCGCTCGTAGAGCGGCGCGAATGCCAGGCGATCGCGCTGTGCCGCTGCGACCAGCGCCACATCGTCGTCACGAACGGCGTTGGTGGATTCCAGCCCACCTGCCGATCGATTCGCCGTATCGCCTGCCATTCCACCCCCTCACTCTGTATACGATTTGAGGCACCTGGGTGTTACACCATATACTCCTCATCTAGAACATGCGTGCGAGGCTGAATGGTCTGCGGAGGAACCGGATGTCGCTCGACAGCTTTCTTGATCGGCTGAATCGTGAGCCGCGCTATGCGCCGTGTATTGCTGCCTGGCGCACGCTCCCGGCTCAGGAGGCTGTCACTGCACCGCTACCGGACGCGCTCGATGCGCGGCTGGTAAAGGCGTTGGCGGCGCGCGGCGTGACCCAGCTCTACAGCCACCAGGCCGACGCGTTTGACGCGATCGAGAAGGGCCGCCACACCGTCGTCGTCACGCCGACGGCCTCCGGCAAGACGCTGTGCTACAACCTGCCGGTGCTGAACACGCTGCTGGCCGACCCGACCGCCCGCGCGATGTATCTCTTCCCAACCAAGGCGCTGGCGCAGGATCAGTACGCCGGTCTGCAGTCGATCATTGACGCCGCAGAGGTTGACATCAAAACGTACCCGTACGACGGCGACACCCCGGCCGCCGAGCGCAAGCTGATCCGCCAGGCCGGCCACATCATTATCTCCAACCCGGACATGCTGCACTCCGGCATCCTGCCGCACCACACGCGCTGGCATCAACTCTTCGAGAATCTGCGCTACATCGTCATCGACGAGATGCACGGCTACCGCGGTGTCTTTGGCTCGCACGTCGCCAATGTCATCCGCCGCCTGAAGCGCATCTGCCGACACTATGGCTCGAACCCGCAGTTCATCCTGGCCTCGGCGACGATCGCGAACCCGGGCGAGCTGGCCGGTAAGCTGATCGAGGCGGACGTCGAGGTCATCACCCGCAATGGCGCGCCGCGCGGTCGCCGCGAGTTCGTGCTGTACAACCCGCCGGTCGTCAACCGCGCGCTCGGTATCCGTCGCTCTGCCGTGCTGGAGGCGAGCGGGCTGGCCAGCGAGCTGATCCGCTCCGACGTCCACACGATCGTCTTCGCCCGCGCTCGCACGACCGCCGAGGTGCTGTTGACCTACCTGCGCGAGGCGCTGCCGGCAAAGATCGGTCAGAGCAGCGCGATCCGTGGTTATCGCGGCGGCTACCTCCCTCACCAGCGTCGTGAGATTGAGGCGGGTCTGCGTGATGGCCGGATCAAAGGGGTTGTCTCGACGAATGCGCTGGAGCTCGGCGTCGATATCGGGTCGCTCGACGCCTGCGTCATGACCGGCTACCCCGGCACGATCGCCAGCGCCTGGCAGCAGGCGGGTCGGGCCGGTCGTCGCGAGGGCGTCGCGGCGGCGATCATGGTCGCGTCGTCCTCGCCGCTGGATCAGTTCATGGTGCAGCACCCCGAGTACTTCTTCGAGGGCTCACCGGAGAACGGGCTGATCAACCCGGACAACTTGCTGATCGTCGTCAACCACATCAAGTGCGCGGCGTTCGAGCTGCCGTTCAAGCGCGGGGAGTGGTTTGGCCACTACGAGCCGACCGATGCGCTGGAATATCTGACCGATGCGCGACTGCTCCACGAGGTGCGCGGCACCTGGCACTGGATGTCCGACACCTACCCGGCTGAGGACATCTCACTGCGCACGGCAGCCCGCGACAACGTCGTCATCATCGACAATGGCGATCGCAGCCGTCCCCGTGTCATCGGCGAGGTCGATGCCTTCTCGGCCCCGATGCTCGTCCACACCGACGCGATCTACATCCACGATGGCCAGCAGTACCACGTTGATGAGCTGGACTGGGAGCAGAAGAAGGCCTACATGCGCCCGGTGAACGTCGAGCACTATACCGACGCCAGCCTGTCGGTCCGTGTCGAGGTGATCGAGCAGTTCTCGGAAGGTCCGGCCGAGTCGGAGCGCGCGCACGGCGAGGTGATGGTCGGCGCGATCGTCACGCAGTACAAGAAGATCCGCATGCACACGCACGAGAACCTCGGCTGGGGCAAGGTGTTCCTGCCGGAGTCGCAGATGCACACGTCGGCCTACTGGCTGAGCCTGCCGCGCTATCTCTCCGAGCGCATGCACGAAGCGACGCTCAATGGCGCGTTGGCCGGCCTTGCCAATCTGATCGGCAACATCGCACCGCTTTACCTGATGTGCGACCCGCGTGACCTCGGCGTCTACGCCCAGATCAAGTCGCCGTTCACCGACTCCTCGACCGTGTTTATCTACGACAAGGTGCCGGGTGGCATCGGCTTCGCCGAAAAGCTGTACGACGCTCACGACCTCCTGCTGCGCGCCGCCCTCGACCACGTCCGCGCCTGCCCCTGCCAGGACGGCTGCCCCAGCTGCGTCGGCGTCCGCCCCTCCGAGGAAACGCTGCCCTTCGCCAAGCAGACGACGCGGCAACTGCTGGAGGTGTTGTTGATGCGGGGTGGAGGGTCTATAGGGCCGTCCTGACTATGTTGTTGGAGTAAAGATCCGTGCCTCGATCCCGGCGTATTCCTCCAAAAGGTGTAAGAGATGGCTTCCGCTTAGCAGTTCCAGAGGTTTCCCTGCAGCGAACTCGTACGCAGCGGGACCATAACCACTTGTCGTCACAAGAATGCCCTTCGAGGCACCTTCGTTTTGTACGGTACCGTACAAGTCGCGGACAGCGCTCACGCCAACGGTATCCTTGTATCGTTTGGCCTGAATAACGACTTTACCGCCGAATATCGGTCGCGGGTCGAAGGCGACGCAATCTACTCCACCATCGCGCGATGCCTGCGTGAGCCGAGTTTCCAGACCCATCTTTTCAAACAGATTGCTGATGAGCGATTCAAACTCACTGGGTGAAAGCTCGAGAAGATTTGGTCGCTGGTCAAGTGTTGAAATGACATCGACTTCTTCGATGAATCGTGGGTCGACCATGCTGAATATCGAGCGCAGGAGCCGTGTGCTCCTCGTCGTCGAAGAGCCATTTGACCGCGATCGTCGCATCGACGACGAGCTGGGGTCGCGGCGCGCTCAACGTCGCGGTTCGGAGTCGGCCTCCGCAATATGGTGAAGCTCATCGGCTCGATGCCAATCGGCTCGATCCGTTCACGACGCCGGAGAAGTCGCTCGATGACGGTTCTGCGCCGGTCGAGTTCCTCCGCGGTCGGCCTCGCCGATCGTGAAACGCCGACGCCCGAATTGGTGGTCGTGTGGAGGTCGTGGTCAGTTGCATGGTGCTTCATGCGTTCCTCCTCTGACGCCGTCTGACATGAGTATAGCGGCTGGGCAGGTACGCTACACCGTGCGTAGTCAGGAGCCCGATAAAGAACTGGTCTGAATCCGGATCTGCCGCATTGACGAAGCGCTCCTCTGCCAAGCCGACGACGCGACAAGTGCTGGAGGTATTGCTCGTAAGACCGCGCGGCGAGCTCAACTGAAGGAAGCTATCAATCGTTGGAGTCGTAGGGTTCGAATTCGGAGAGAATGCTATTCAGATTCAGCCACCGTGATCCCGAAGCAGCGCAAGCGGTGCTGTAGTTCGTCGTAAGTTTATCGTTCCTTGACGCGGGTTCGTGTATGGGGCCATCGACGCTTTCTGGGAGGCTGTCGGCTGGTGAGTACCGTGTCAGCAGTAAACGGGATCCAACAGCTTAACGAGCGACTTGAATGCCCTGATCGCAGGCGACTTATAGCGACTTTCCTTGCTGCCAGACGCTGAGCCGCGTTCTGCTCGATAGCCAGTTCCAGAATGCACTCCGAGCGAGCGCGACGCACCGGATCACTGTTCCGTCGCGGTTCCAGTTTGACTCCTATTGAGCGACTTGGATGGCTTCTGGCCGCAGGAGATGTCTGTTCATTGCAGGCGGCATGCATCCTGATCTTGCGAGTGATCTTATTCTTACTGCGCGAGATGGTCAGTAACAGACTCAAGATTCAGACGCTGACTGGCGTATTCGTCCATTCCTCGTGCTTGACTCAATCGAGTCTCTTAGACACGAGGCATGCATGGATTACGATGATCTTGACATGGCGCTTGGCTTTCGTGACGCGCTCTTTTCTTCGATGGTTTCATGACTACCTACGCCATCGTCGCTATCAACGCGAGACCTGGCGGGCTTCGTCGGTCTTGCAGATGGGAGTCGGCCAGCCCTGATCGCACTCGGTAGTAAATATGCGCTCGCAAAGAACACGAATGTGAAACCTATCTTCCGGTGCATGGGTATGGGGTCATGCATAAAGAGCCCGACGTTGAGCAGTCATCCGTCCCGCATGGCCTGGCGGGTATCGCCCCGGTTCAGAAGGCAGCGTATAAGGTCGCTGTCGGTTACGTTGGCGGTAGTCCGATCCAGAGCTCGTGCTCGAAGCGGCCGGCGAGGGTGTTGTGCAGTCGTCGGTCGGCGTGGACGAAGGGGCAGGTCAACCTGTTGGCGAGGGCGAGGTAGAGCGTCGTACAGGGCGCAACCGTGACGCACCGCGGCGTCGAATGCCGGAAGAACTGTGATCATCGATGGGTACGGTATGGGCCGGAAGTGCTGCGAGCGCTGTCATCGCCTGCCGGGCGGTCTCGACCGTCAACCTGTTTGGACGAAGCGTTACGAATCGCGTTGCCGACCTCGACCTGGAAAATGATCAGGCACGAAGACGGCGATCCGCGCGGCAGCGAGATCGTCGCCAACCGTCGCTGCTTCAGCCGACAGATCCTCGTCCTGCAGATACCACTTCACAGCGACGGATGCGTCAAGAACGATGATCCGCTGATTACTGGCCGCCGTCGTTGAGCTCAGAAGTCCGCGTCAATGAGGTCAACAGCGTTCATCCCAATCGGGCCGATGCGTTCTCGGATCTGGGCAATCTCCCCGAAGAGTGCTCTGCGCCGGGCGAGCTCTCCGGCGTCGGCGGCTCGATCGGCGGGATTTCGATCGCCGGACACGTGGCTGGCGTCGTGTCGTGGTGTTCCGGCTGTTGGTGATTCATCTCGGCTACCTCGATTCGCTTTGCATCGTTGATTATAAGGCGTGATCCGACTCCACACGTCGCACCGTGACGGTCCGCAGATGCCCGTTCTGGCCGTGTGGGGCGTTACACCCTTCAGCGTGCCTGTATCTTCCTTCTTCGCGTCGGCGACGCGGCAGTTGCTGGAGGTGCTGATGATGCGGATCGACGCGCCGGAGTTGCTTGCCGGGTCAGGCGGAGGGGCCAGACTCAGCGCGCAATGCTGGGATTTCGCCCGGTCGGCGCCACCGCCGCGAGCGGGATACCCAGGCGCTCGACTCGCGCGGCGACAACGGCGTCGGCGAACCCGAGCTTCGAAAGTGACGAACAGGTCTAGCGCTCGGAGATAGACACGCTTGTCGCCGCGTGGCAGCCGGAAGCCGACAGTCGAGATCAGCCCGAGCATCGCGGCGATCTCGGCTGGCGGAACCGCGTAGTGCTTCCTGACGCGAGGATACGGATGACCTCGTGGAGCACGACCTCGGTTGTCGTGACCTCTTCCTCGCCGCGCTCGATTGCCTGGAACAGTCCGCGAGTAGTCTCCGCCATCGCGTGCTGGGCGGGGGTCATGGGTTCGATCAGGTACCGAAGCGAAGTAGTTCGCGTCCAGAAAGATCACGGTCGCTCGGGCCTGTGGACGGCCGCATCGACGAGGTCGTCCATTGCCTCGTCGATCTCGGCCTCGAAGTCGGTGGCGGCGTCGCTGGGGCGAGCCGGCACCGCGCCGTAGAGGGTCTCTAGCGTTCGGGTGGTCGGACGTAGCTGTACTCCCTCTTCGTCGAGGACAAAGGTGACACTATCTGGCGTGCCCAGCCCCAATCGCTCGCGGACCTCTCGAGGGATGGTCACCTGCCCTCTCGCGTTACGGTCGATACGATGGTCTTCATGCCGCACCCTGGTAATGCATCGACAACGTAAGTAATGGCGATGCTACGGTAGCATTCTACCATCGTGGAGTCTGTGGTGATGACGTGTTATCCCTGCAGCGGTTGGGCTAAGAATCAACCCTTCATCAGCCCCGGAGGGTGTTCGTCCTGTCAGCCCGGGGATTCATTCCCCTGGGGCGTCGACATAGAAACACGCGGCTCCCAGTTCGAGAGCCGCGTGTTCTGTAACGATTCTGACGTTTTAACGAGCTACTTGCTGAGCAGCGCGCCAGTTTCGGCCAGGCGGGTGGCGTAGCCCCATTCGTTGTCGTACCAGGCGGCGACGCTGAGGAAGTGTTCGCCCATGACCTGCGTGATCGGCAGGTCGACGATCGAGGAATGGCTGTCGCCGACGATGCGGGAGGAGGCCCACTCGTCTTCCAGCACGTCCATGACCCCCTTCAGCGGCGCTTTCGCAGCAGCTTCACGGAATGCATTGTTGGCCGATTCGACCGTCACCGGTTTTTCGGTGATCAGGTTGAGCTCGGCGATGCTGCCGGTGCGAACGGGAATTCGATACGCCTTGCCGGTGATCTTGAGATCGGGCCAAATAAACTGCAACGCGCGGGCGGCTCCGGATGACGACGGGATGATGTTCTCGGCGGCAGCCCAGGAGTCGCGCACGTCCTTCATCGGCTGGTCGGTGAGCGCCTGCGTGTTGGTGTAGGCGTGGACGGTGGTGAAGAAGCCATGCTGCAGGTCGAACTGCTCACGCAGGATTTTGACAACGGTTGCCAATGAGTTCGTTGTGCAGCTCGCCATGCTGACGATCTGGTGCTGATCGGGATCATATTCATCGAGGTTCATGCCCGGTAGCCCGGCAGCAGGAAGGCGTCGGCGTCCTCTCGCGTCTTGCTGGCGGCGCTGATCAGCACGTGCTTCGCGCCGCGGTCGATGTGCGCCTGGGCACCTTCGCGCGTCGTTGTCCGACCGGTGCAATCGATCACCAGGTCGACGCCGAGCGCTTTCCAGTCTGGCAGTTCGTCCATCGAGTTGATGTACGTGATCTCGCGTCCGCCGATGACGAAACCATCTGGTTTCGCCGTGACCTCTTCGGGCCACAGGCCGTAGTTTGTGTCTGCCTCGAACAACGCCGCGAAGGTTCCGGTGTCGCGGGCGTCAGAAATTGAGATCGGGACGAAGCGCTCGTCGCGCAGTGCTGCCTTGAGCGTCGAGCGTCCGATGCGTCCAAATCCGTGGATCGCGATGCCTGCCATCGTTGTTACCCTCCCGAACGTCGTGGCTCGTGCGTTCGGCGGGCCTCATGCGGCATGTGTCGCACGTCGCTTGCCGTCCGCTCGGGAAACGATGGGCAGCGGTATTACACGTCGTCGTTGTGGCCGTCGTAGCCGGCCAGCAGGAGCGCGGCGGAGATGATCCAGACAATCATGATGACAAGCAGATGCTCATGGTCGAGCGGGCCGATGATGCCGTAAATCAGCGAACCGGCAATCAGCAGCACCCCACCGATGGTGAGCAGCCGTTTGGTTGTGTGGGTAGAACGCATGGAGGCCTCCACTCCGTTGGCACACACGTCCACTACCAGCGTAACAGATTTCGTGCATTCTGCCGAAGTGTGATCGTCTGGCGTTCGATGATGGTGCCAGCGGACTGCCTCAGCCTCGCGTTGCGATAGATCGAGCGGCGCTTGTTATACGCCGTTTGTGCGCGATGCATAAAGAATCGGCATGGATCTCATTTCAATGCACATACACCCGTGGCCGTGGCACCGGCAGAATCGATGCAGGTCGGAGGTCGGGCCGACCATAGACGCGGCACACGAGAAGAGGAATGACGGTGATCGAGGGGCTGCGCGATTTTCTCCACATCCACTACGACGAGCTCGAAGAGCTCAACCTGGCCGCCAAGGCAGACCGCGTCGCACGACGCGACCCGGACGCCATCAAGGAGGAGCGTCTTCGCTATCTGGCGAATGAGCAACGCATCAAGGCAGTGACGGTCGCATTCTCAGACCTTGAGGGCCGGCTGCACATGCTCGACTACGATAAGAAGTTCCTGCTGAAGGGACCGGATAATCTCACCTTCGATGGTTCGTCTGTACGCGGATTCACGCGCCAGAAGGAATCCGATCTGCGCCTGGGCATCGACTGGCCGGCCTTCTACTGGCTCCCGGCCGACACCTTCGGGCCGGGCAAGGTGCTGGTCTTTGGCGAGGTGCAGGAGCAGGACGGCACGCCGTATCGCGCCGACATGCGCGCCAAGCTCAAGGCGTTTGCGCAGGACAAGCTGGAGCAGGAGGGGCTGACCTGCTACGCCTCCAACGAGGTCGAAGGCATCCTGTTCAAGGGTCGCCACGCCGAGCAGGCGTTTGTCGAGACGGGCGAGTTTGAGCCGGTGACGAAGAGTGGTTACTACCACTCGCTGCCGAGCGACTACCTGCGCGAGTTCATCGACGCATCGGCTGAAGTGCAGCGCGCGCTGGGCTTCGAGAATGAGAAGGATCACCCGGAGGTCGCGCCGTCGCAGTTCGAGCTGAACTACTCCTACACCGAGGCGACGATCGCCGCCGATCAGGTGATGCTCTACAAGCTCGTCTGCCGCCAGGTGGCCAACAAGCTCGGCTACACCGCCAGCTTCCTGCCGAAGCCGATGACCGGCGTGAACGGCAACGGCATGCACACGAACCTGTCGGTGGCGAAGGACGGCGTCAACATGTTCTGGGATGCCGACGGCGAAGAGAACATGTCCGAGTACGCCTGGACGTTCGTCGACCGAATCCTCAGCAGCGCGCTGGATCTCTGCCTGCTGCTGAATCCGAGCGTGAACGGCTATCGCCGACTGGACCCGGCCTTCGAAGCGCCGAACGAGATCAAGGCGTCGCCGAGCGATCGCGGCGCGATGGTGCGCATTCCGATTGGCAACAAGAACTCGGCTCGCGTTGAGGTTCGCTCAATCGCGCCGGATGCCAACCCGTACATGGTGATCTACTCGCTGCTGCGCACCGGCCTGGAAGGTCCGCTGGTCAACGGCGCTCGCAATTCGAGCTCGATCCTGCCGGATAACATCTACGACGCGATCATGTACCTGTGTGGGAGCAGCCACACCGCCGAAATGCTCGGTCCGGAGGTGCGCGATCGTTTCGCTGAGCTGAAGCGGGCCTCAGCCGATCGCTGCCCACGACAGCTCGGCACGATGATCAAGCCTGGCGAGATTCAGTTCCACCACGAGGTGACCAACCAGCATCTGTGGCGACTGTTCTAACCCATCCCCTTCCCCACCACAGTCGGCGACGCGGAGCATGCAGACGCTCCGCGTCGTCGTGTCTGGAGACTAGCGCCCGAACACCCAGCCGCCATTGACATGCAGAACCTCACCGTTCACGAAGCCGGCCTCAGGCGAGGCGAGGTAGGCGACGGCGGCGGCGATGTCCTCCGGCGCGCCCGGCCGACCGACCGGCGTCTGACCGACAGTGCGATCGCGCCGTTCGTCAGTCATGCGGTCGCCGAAGAACTCCGTTCCCAGCACCAGCCCCGGCGCGATGGCGTTGACGGTGATGCCTTGCGGGCCGAGCTCGGCTGCCAGCCCGTAGGTCAGCCCGACGACGCCGGCCTTCGCCGCGGAGTACATGTCGCCACCACCCCGGAATGCCGCGATCGAGCTGAGATTGACGATGCGGCCCCCCGGCCTACGCAGCATCGGACCGAGCGCGAACGTCATAAGCCAGGCGCTGGTCAGGTTCGACGCCAGAGTTCGGGACGCGTAATCGGCGGCATCGCTGGTCGAGGCGTCCGTCGGGAGATAGGCGACACCGCCCGCGTTGTTGACCAGCACGTCGATCGTCCCGCCGAACGATTCGCGCAGCCAGATCGCAAGGTCGTCGATCTGAGTGGGGTCGGTGACATCGCAGCGATACGGCAGCACCCGCCCGGCACCGTTGGCAGTCAGCTCGGCGGCAGCGTCGTTGAGCACCTGCTCGCGCCGCCCGGCGATGACGACCGTGCTGACAGAGTTGGCCAGCTGTCCGGCGATCGCTTTGCCCATGCCGGTACCGCCGCCGGTCACGACGGCGATCTTTTGTGTAGCATCCATCACGCGCCTCCATATCTTGACATTCAAGATAGTGTATCTTGAGTGTCAAGATGGATGAGGGGTGCATGGCTGAACAGCATGATGCGGTGGATCGCGTGTTCGATGCCTGGATGGCTGAGCTGCCGGGCGTCGATCCGGTCATTGAAGCGGTCCGGATGCGGTTGCGACGACTCGGGCAAGACATGAATCGGCTGCTGGATGGAATTGCAGCGCGGCATGATCTGACGTTGGGCGATTGGGAGACGCTCTCTGCGTTGCGGCGTGGTGGTGCGCCGTATGCATCGACGCCGACAGCGCTGGCGCGTGCGCTGGGCGTGACTTCCGGAACGATCAGCGTGCGGTTGGAGCGGTTGCAGCGCGCCGGACTGATCGAGCCGACCGCCAACCCCGCCGACGGGCGCGGGCGACCGGTGCAGTTGACCGCCACTGGCGCGGAGCGCTGGCATGCGGCGACCGCTGATCGCACGGCGCTCGAAGCGCGGCTCATCAACGAGGCGCTCGATCCGGATGAGATTGGAGTCCTCAACGACCTGCTCCGCAGGTTCGCATTGCGCGTCGAAGGAGCAGCGGGCGGCGATCACGGTTCCGATGCAGTGTGACCCTTCGTCGCATCTGCAGACACGTGCCTGAATCGTCACCGCGCCTTCATGCCGATTTCAGCATCGCTGCCTAGACTGAGTACAGGTCGCGCTGGAGCGCGATGCTATACTTGAGTCGTTCTGACTCAACTTATGCCCGGTCGATACGTAGGACCGGGTCGCCGCTGAAACGAGAGCCCATGTCCTACGATCCAAATAGCGTCTATGAGGCGGATTACCGCGTCAGCCCGGAGGGTGAGGTCGTCCGCGCACCGCGCCGCGACCCGTGGCTGAAGCGTGCGCTCGGTCCGGTCGGTGCGGCGATCCTGTTCATTGTCACGAAGCTCAAGTTCGTTCTGGCCGCGCTCAAGGGCGTGAAATTCCTCGGCACCGGCGTCTCGGCGCTGGTCAGCATTGGTGCCTACGCGCTCTATTTCCCGTGGCAGTTCGCGGTCGGACTGGTCATGCTGATCTTCATTCACGAGATGGGGCACGTGCTGGTGCTGCGTCGCTACGGCGTGCGTGCGACAGCGCCGATCTTCATCCCCTTCCTCGGCGCGCTGATCGGCATGAAGCAGTTGCCGAAGAACGCCGTCATGGAGGCGTATGTCGGGCTTGGCGGGCCGGTGATCGGGTCGCTCGGTGCGGTCGCGGCCTACGGTATCTATCTGCTCGATGGCCATCGGCTGTTTCTGGCGCTGGCCTACATCGGCATCCTGATCAACCTGTTCAATCTGCTGCCGATTCTGCCGCTCGATGGTGGCCGCGCGGTCGGCGCGATCTCGCGCTGGTTCTGGGCCATTGGCGTCGTCGGCCTTGTGGCGCTGATGATTGTGCGGCCCAGCCCGATCCTGCTCATCATCCTGATCTTCGGCGTCCCGGAGTTGTTGCGCGTCTTCCGCTCGCGCGACACGTCCGACTACTACGACGTGCCCATGAGCGAGCGCCTGACGATCGGCACGATCTACTTCGGCCTGATGTTCGTCCTCGGCTTCCTGCTCTACGAGATGGAGCCCCTGATGCACGCGCTGCAGCCGGGGTAGAGTAGCGGCCCTCACCCCCCGGCCCCCTCTCCCAATGCTGGGAGAGGGGGTGTCCTCGTTCGGGCGCGTCGGCTGTCGTATCGAAACGGCAGGCAACCCCGTCGCGCTGGTCTCCCCCTCTCCTCGGAGGCGGGGCGCCCTCTGGGCCGCGGGCCGGGGTCCATAACACAATCCGCTAAATACCTGACACCCCCTCTCCCAGCGTTGGGAGAGGGGCCGGGGGTGAGGGCCGCCAATACACCATGAAAACAAAACGTTCGCGCTTGAGCGCTGGATGACGACGTGGGAGACGGTGCTGAGTACGACATTGCCGAGAGCGCATTTTGCCGATGTCGGTGAACGACCTGCTGGATTTAATGCCGGAGGGCGAGCGGGCGGCGACGCATGGCGCGGCTGCTTGATACACGCCCGCTATAGCGAAGCGCCGGGGTCGATTGAGCTGCGGCTTGTTGATCGCTGAGACGTACCGCGACACCGGCCCGGACGAGGTGCTGGTGACGACCGGCGCGATCGAGGCCAACTTTCTGGCGTTCAACACGGTGCTCGATCCGGGCGACCACGTTGTCGCCGTCCATCCTGCATATCAGCAGCTGTACAGCGTGCCGCGGGCGATCGGCTGCGATGTATCGCTCTGGGAGCTACGACCGGAGAACAATTTCGCTACGATCTGAATGAGCTGGAGGCGTTGCTGCGCCCGAATACGAAGCTCATCGTCGTCAACACTCCACACAACCCGACTGGCGCGATGCTCTCGTCCGACGATCTCGCCCGCGTGCATGAGCTGGCTGCCGAACGCGGCGGTTGGGTGCTGTGCGACGAGGCGTATCGCTGGCTGGATGTCCCCGGTGGCGATGCGTTCGCCCCGCCGGTGCGCAATCTCGGTGGGCAGGCGATCAGTGTCGGGACGTTCTCGAAGCCGTTCGGGCTACCGGGCCTGCGGATCGGCTGGCTGGCTGCGCCGGCGGAGGTCGTCGCGCGTTGCTGGTGGATGCGCGACTACATAACGCTCTCGCCCGGCAAGCTGAACGATGCGCTGGCCGCATTGGCATTCCAGCATCGCGACCGCATCACCGAGCGGACGCACCGGATTGTGGAAGCCAACCTGGCGACGGCCGAGCAGTGGTTCGCGGACAACGCCGATGTCGGTCTCGACGCCGCCGCGCGGTGGGCTGCTGGCGCTGATGCGTTACAACCTCGATATTTCATCGACCGACCTGGCCGATCGGCTTGCCGGTGAGTACAGTGTGATGCTCGCGCCGGGTGCGGTATCTGGTTACGAACACCATCTGCGCATCGGCATCGGGCAGGACCCGGCGGTCTTCGCCGAAGGACTGCGCCGCACGTCAGCCTGCTTCGCCGACCTGCGAGCGCGGGGTCGGGTTGCGATCTGGGGAGAAGGGATAGCTGAGATGGTACGAACGGTCGGGATATTGATCTTCCGGATGTCGAGCTGCTCGATTTCGCCGGGCCCTACGAGGCGTTCACCGCGGCAAACAACGGCGGCAGTGGCGAGCCGTGGTTCGATGTGTTCACGGTCGCTGAGCAGGCCGGCGAGTTGCGGGCGCGCGCCGGACTCCGCGTCACACCGGATCACACGTTCGAGTCTGCGCCGCCGATCGACATCCTCGTCGTCCCCGGCGGGCAGGGCACGCGGCGCGAGGTGAACAACCCACGACTGCGGAGGATCGCCCGACGTCCGGTGCCACTGAGCGACGACGGTTTGCACCGGCGCGTTTGCTGGCCGAGGCCGGCGTGCTCGCAGATGGCAGTCAGGCGACGACGCACTGGGCCAGCGTCGAACGGATGCGGGCGACCTATCCGAGCGTCGCCGTCCGGCAGGGCGTGCGTTTCGTTGATGATGGCCCAGTGGTGTCGTCGGCTGGAGTCTCGGCCGGCATCGACATGTCGCTCCACGTCATCGAGCGGCTGTGCGGTCGCGAAGCCGCCGCAGGGTCGGCGCGCCTGATGGTACGAGTACTGCACCCGCCGGGGAGTAATTGTCAGGCGTTTCGCTGCCGCGCTGCTGGATCTGGTCGCACGCGGGTCGTTTGGCAGCATCAGCGCCGGGATCGGAATCGCGATCAGGATGACAATCGACTGCGCGCGCATCGCGGTCTGGATGCTGAACATGTCGGCGATCGCGCCAGTGACCGGCACGCCGATCGCACCGGTGACGAAGCCCAGCCCGAGTGACCAGTCCCGAGGCGACGCCGGCGCGGCCCTGCACCGCTGCTGCGCCATGACCAGCAGGAGCGGCGCGGTCGAGGCGGCCAGCAGGCCGACCAGCGCGCCGGTCAGGAAGGCGATGCCACCGGTGAACGGCGGTGAAGAGCAGGATCGCTGGGATCGTCGCAATCAGCGAGACGACGATGAGCGCTCGACGACCGTAGCGGTCGGCCAGCGAGCCGGATCCGAGCGTTCCGAGCGCGCTGGCGAGCGTGATCGTGGTTGCCAGGAAGCCGTAGAACGCCTCCGAATAGCCCATGTCGTCGTACCAGGTGGGGATGAATGCCTGCAGGCTGCTCATCGTCCACGAGCGCGCCATCATGACGAGGATGACGGCGGATAGCGCCAACCAGGGAATGGGAGGCAGGCCCGTCCGTCCGCGTCGCGATCCTGAGCCTTTGACGGCGATCTTGCGCATCTCGAGCAGCAGCCAGATGGCGATCGCTGTGCCCGGCACGATCATGAGCGCGAGGCCGTGGATGCCGAAGAGCGCAAGCAACCCGACGCCGATGAGCGGGCCGATGGCGAAGCCGACCGTGCCGCCGGAGGCATAGACGGACATGGCGCTGTTGCGGCGCCGGTCGTCGATGACGGCGTCCGCGTTCAGTGCTCCGAACGGGTGGAACGCGCCCGAGCCGAGCCCGGCGGCACCGGCCAGCGCGACGATCATCCAGAACTCCGGCACGATCGCGATGGCGGCGAAGGTCACGGCTGTCCAGATCAGGGCCAGCCCGGTGAAGCGGGTGCCGTAGCGATCGGCCAGCCAGCCGAAGAGCGGCTGCGAGATCGAGCCGACGCTCGCTGTAGGCCAGCGCGACGAGCCCGACCGTCGCCAGGTCCAGGTCGAAGTCGCGCGACAGCAGCGGGAACATGACCGGCAGGAGGCCGGCGTACAGGTCGATCGTCATATGGCCGAGGAAAAGCGTAATCAGCGGTCGATTGCGCAGGACGCTGCCCGTCGGTTCGGCTCTGGATGCCGCGAGGCTCACCCGGGTTCCTGATCACGTCATGGCCAACGCCATCGCCCACCTGCGACGCCGCCGATGCAGCGTACGCAGGTAGGCCAGTGGCGTCAACTAGTCAGTGGGCATCGACCCATGCGATCACCACCGCCCGCGTGTCACTGGCGGGCGGTTACGTTCGCCAGATCGATCAGTGTCTGAACCTGCTGCGCGTTCAGTCCGTGGTTGCGCAGCGAGGTCACCAACGTTGAGTACAGGTCGAGAAGTGCGTTCCGGATACCCTGGTGGCGTCCTTCAGCCCACTGCGCCGAATCCAGGTAGTAGCGTAGCAGCGTGCAGATCGTTGGCTGCCCGACGAACTGGCAGGACAGGTTCCCCAGACTGGTGTACGTCACGTCAACGGTGAACGTCGTCGAGGCGCTGGATGAGAGTCCGGCATAGTCCGTTGCCGTTGACGAGACGGTGCGCGATCCCGCACCGAAGGTCCAGGCTGGGCCGACGATATTCGCGCAGGTCGTTGATGCGATGCCGGAAACTGCGTCAGCCGCCGTGCAGGTGATGTTGACCTGCTGATCGACCGTGTAGGTTCCGAGATTGCCGGAGTAGGTGATCGTCGGCGGTGTCAGATCGATCTTGAGATCCGCCGATGCTGTGGTGCTGTTTCCGACCATGTCGGCGCAGGATGCACTGAGCGTGTACTGGCCTTCGATGGCGGTACTCGTCGACGATATGCAGCTGGCGGGGTCGATTCCAGCCCCGCTATCGCTCCAGTTCCAGTTGATCGTGATCGCGCTGGTGTACCAGCCGTTCGTCCCGGCAGTGCCGCTGATTGAGGGCGATGCCGTCGGAGGTGTCTGGTCGATCTTGATCGACTTCGACTGTGGCGTCTCGACATTCCCGGCCAGGTCAACACTGAAGAATGTCAGTGTGTGGTTGCCGTCAGTCGAGATCGTGATCGGGCCGCTGTAGGTATCGCAGCTTGCCGGCGCTGCCGGTGCGCAGCCGCTGTTGTCGAGGCCAGTGTAGGTGATGATCTGGTCGACCGGTGTGTGGTTGTCGGTGGCGCTGAGCGTGACCATGACCGGTTGGTTGGTCCAGGTGCCGGGCACGTAGCTGTTGCTGTATGACGCCGTCGTGACCGGCGGCTCCAGATCTGGCAATTCATAGATGATGACAATCAGGCCATCACCCTCGTGGACTCCGGTGCTCAAGGTGGCGATGTCGGCCGGGCCGTAGCCGCTGCCGCCACCACCGCCGAAGGTGAAGAGATCCGGAGTGACACTGCCCCCGCTACCGCCGCACCAGCCTCCGCCGCCGCCGCCGCTGCCATGTGATCCGTTAGTCGCTCCCCCAGAACCGTTGCCCGGATGTCCACTACCCACAGTGCACTCTTGGTCGCCACCGTGACCTCGATATTCTTCGACCCCAGCGAAACTGAGCCCGTCACCGCCAATGATGCCGCCGCCGTTGCCGCCGCTTGCGCTTCCTGAGTCATCAAAAGCTGGGCTGGCTGCACCACCACCGCCGCCAGCAACCAGGACGCGGTGAGCCAGGTCGTTGCCTCCAATGCGGACATCCGACGCGCCGCCGCCGCCTGCGCCAGCGCAGTTGGAGACGCCAGTCCCCGCGCCGCCGTTGCCGCCACCGTTAAAGCCGCCCGGCGTGTCCTGCGTGAAGCACGCGCCACCGTTAACGCCCTGCCCGCCGACCATGAGCGTGATCGTGCTGCCGGGCGTTAGCGGCAGAATCGCGCGTGCCTGCCCACCGAGGCCGCCTGGCGAGAGCGTTGAGCCACCAGATCCGCCATAAAGCTCGAACTGCGCTTCGGTGATGCCCGCCGGCACCGTCCAGGTCTGCGAATCATTGATTGGATAGGCGGTGCAGATGACGGTAATGCCGGACTGCAGGCAAATCGGGGCGTTCGGGAAGTCGAAGGTTATCGTGATCAAGCCGTCGGCCAGGAGACTCCAGCCGGAGATCGCATCAGCGGGACCGTAGCTGCTGCCTCCGCCTCCGCCGTGGATCCGATTCGCTGGTGATGGGGTCAACCTGCCGCCACTACCGCCGCACCAGCCGCCACCACCACCACCGTTGCCGGACACGGTTACAGCGTCCTCGCCAGCGCTCCCGACTCCGGGAAGTCCGCTCCCCGTCGTGCAGTCCTGATTGCCGCCCTGCCCCTGATATGCAGGATAGTCGGGGTCGGCCGGCCCGCCATCTGCCCCGGTGAATCTGTCACCGCGGCCACCAGATGACGGCCCGAGCGTGGCATCGTCGGCGTTGGCCGCCCCGCCGCCGCCGGCGGCAACGAGCACGCGATGAGACAGATCAGTACCGCCAATGCGCACGTCGGTTGCCCCGCCGCCGCTCGCACCCGCACACTGCCCATTACCGCCGCCACCACCACCATTGAAGCCGCCCGGGGCGGCGGCGATGTCACAGTCATCGATGACATCGCCTCCGTGCCCGCCGACCATCAGGGTGATCGTATCGCCGGGTGTCACGGCCAATGTGGCACTAAGGAAGAAACCGGCACCACCACTGGCTACTGGGGTGTTGCCGCCCCGAGCACCGGAGAGCTCGAATGTCGCTTCGCTGACGCCGGCCGGCACGATCCAGCCCTGCACGGTACCGGTGAACGGGAAGGTGCAGTTCATCTTGTTGTCGTTTGTTTGCTCGCAGGTCGCATCAATCGTCAGGGGATGGTAACTGACGAAAATGAACCCATTCCCGATTGAGGCGCTCAGTTGAAATGCCGCGTTCGCTGGTGCATAACTGCTGCCACCACCGCCGCCAAACAGAGTGTCGTCCGGAGCTATTGCGCCTCCACTACCTCCGCACCAACCGCCGCCGCCACCGCCACTTCCATGAATGCCGTTGTTTGCACCGGTTGAACCGACGCCAGATTGCCCGCTACCGGATGTGCAATCCTGATCACCGCCATGCCCGCGATATGGTTCAGTTCCTGCGGTATATGGATGGCCGTCTTCGCCAACGAGCTCGCCACCGTTGCCACCTGCCGGGTCACCTTGTGATGCACTAATCGTGCCTGCACCACCACCTCCGGCCGCGACGAGCACGCGGTGAGACAGATCGCTACCGCCGATGCGCACATCGGAAGCCCCGCCGCCGCCAGCGCCGGCACAGTTGAACACGCCGAGACCGGCACCACCGTTGCCACCACCGTTAAATCCGCCACGCGGCTGCTCGTTGTCGCAGCGACCTCCGTCCTCTCCCTTTCCCCCGACCATGAGGGTGATCACGGAGCCGGGCGTTACCGGCACAGTCGCGATCAGATCTTGCGCTTTGCCGCCATTTGCGGAAACGGTGCCTCCTCCGGAGGCACCGCTCACGCGGAATGTTGCTTCAGTAACGCCGACTGGCACGATCCATGTTTGAACACTGCCGGTGTCCAAATGCACATGCAACACTCGTGCCTTGATCCTGACAGTTCGATTCGATCGCCTGGGCGACCCGAGTCGGAAATGCTGCCAGAAGAGGAACGAGAATCAGAATCGTCACCGTTGCGATCCAGGTCAGCCGTGCAGTCGGTGTTCCTCGCCGCATGTTCCCTTACCCCCACGAAGTTACGATGTGCGTCTCGTCAGGTGACGAGATACTGCTCTCAGGCCGAATAGACAGATATCCTCGAGCGCACCGTTCCATTGGAGCATCGGTGGTGTTGCCTGCTCCTCGGCAGGGCATCACTCAATATTCGATCGTTCCGCGAGATAATGCGAGCGGAAGTATGAATGACCGCATATCAGATGTCTATATTCTGGAGAAGTGAGTTTGTGGAAAGACCCCCTCGCCCAGATTTGGACGAGGGGGTCGTGACTGTCATCAACGCATAACGGTGAGAGCTATCGTCTGTTACCGCCCGCGTGTCACTGGCGGTTGAAGGATCTGCACCAGATTGAGCAGCGTCTGCGCGTCCTGCGCGGACAGCCCGCGATTCCGCAGCGAGGTCACCATCGTCGCGTAGAGATTGAGGTAGTGCTGCTGCAGGGTGCCGACGTGGCGCCCTTCGGCCCACTCGGCCGACGCGAGATAGTAGCTGAGCGTGCTGCACCATGTTTGCTGGTTGACCATCTGGCAGGTCAATGCCGCCAGGCTGTCGTAGTCCAGTCCGATGGTGAACGTCGTTGTCGCGCTGCTTGTGTGTCCGGCGTTATCCGTTGCGGTCGCCGAGAACGTGTGGGTGCCCAGCTCGAAGCTTGCGGCCGGGCCAGTGATGTTCTGGCAGGTTGTTGAAGCGATGCCGGACGTAGCGTCGGACGCAGTGCAAGTGATCTCGATCTGATCGTCGACGCCGTAGCTGCCTGCGTTACCAGAGTAGGTCACCGTCGGCGGTGTCTGATCGATTCTGACCACGCTGCGTCCGGCTGCAACATTGCCGGCCAGATCGCGGCAGGCTTCCATTACCTCCTGCTCGCCGTCAGTCGTGACCAGCGTTGTTGTCGGGCAGGTTGTCGGGTTGATGCCGGAGGTCGGATCAGTCCAGTTCCAGGTGACGGTCACGGGGCTGGTGTACCAGAAGTTGTCGCCCTCAGTCCCGTTGGTGGTCGGGGCGAAGGCCGGCGGTGTCTGGTCGATCTTGATCGGGACAGAGCCAGTCGCGGTATTGCCCGCCATGTCGCTGCAGTTGGCGGTGATGGTGTACTGGCCCTCAGCGAGCGCGTTCGTTACAGGTGGGCAGGAGTTTGTGCCCGACGTGGCATCGGCCCAGTTCCAGGTCACCGTGACCTGACCGACATACCAGCCGTTGTCCCCGAGTGTGCCAGAGATAGTCGGGTTTCCCGCTGGCGGTGTCTGGTCGATCTTGACCGGCACGGATGCTTCGTAGTCGTTGCCTGCCTGGTCATAGCAGGTCGCGCTGATCGAAGCCTCCCCGTCGCTGTTCGAGGAGGAGGTGGCAGGGCATCGAGTTGTATCCAGATCGGAGAGATCGTCGGTCCAGTTCCAGGTGACGGTCACAGCGCTGGTGTACCAGCCGTTGTCGCCCTCGGTGCCGCTGATCGTGGGCGCGGCGTAGGGGTCGGTCTGGTCGATGCTGACGAGCACCGTGTTGAGCGACTCGGTGTTTCCGGCGGCATCGACGCTGAAGAACAGCACGATCGCGCCGCTCTCGGAGGGTATGGTGAACGGTCCTGTGTATACGGAGCAGCCCTGCGGCGAGGCGGGCGCGCAGAGTGGGTTGGTCAGCCCGTAGTACGTTGCCGCGACACCGCTGCCGCCGACATTGTCGGTCGCGGTCAGGGTGACGGTCACGGCCTGGTTGGTCCAGGTGCCGGGCGTGTAGCCGTTGCTGTAGGTCGCGGTTGTCGTTGGCGCAACTGTGTCGGGCGTGTCGAATGTGACGATGACCTGGCCATTGCCGGATCGAACGTCCGTCTCGAAGACGGTGCCGTCGGGGCCGAAGCCGCTGCCGCCGCCACCGCCGGTGCCTTCACCGTCGGGGGCTGTCTGGCCGCCGGAGCCGCCGCAGTAGCCACCGCCACCGCCTCCGGATCCATGGGTTGTATTACTCGCGCCGTCACCGCCAATCCCGAGTTGGCCGCTGCCGGAGGTGCAGTCCGCATTACCGCCCTGACCTCGAACGGATAGCCATTCAGTGACGTTTGGACCACCAACCAGCCCGACGAGCCCTCCGCCCGCTCCACCGTATCGAATCCCGAATTCATACACGATGATATTGACGGCACCGCCGCCACCACCAGCAACGAGGACGCGATCTGACAGCCCTGTGCCGCCGATGCGAACATCAGATGCACCACCGCCGCCTGCGCCGGGGCAGGTGGTGCCTCCGGCGTTGCCGCCGCCGTTGAAGCCACCCTGTGGTATGTGATCTCCACAGGCCTGCCCCTGATCATCAAAGATTCCGGAGCCCTGGCCGCCAACCATCACGACAATCTGGTCGCCGGACGTGACGGAGAATGTGGCAGTCGCGCGTCCGCCCTTGCCACCGTCGTCGGCGTATCTCGCGTTTCCGCCGGATGCACCATAAGCATCAAACTGCGCCTCGGTGACGCCGTTCGGGACGGTCCAGGTTTGGGATGCGCCGGTGTAGGAGAAGGTGCAGATGGTTTGCGCGCCGGATTCCACGCAGTCAGGATCGGCAGCCTCTGCGACCCGCGCAGGTAGCGTGGTCAGTAACGGCGCGACCATCAGGATCGCTCCGAGAGTTATCCAGATGCGCCGTGCGCCAATCACGGATCGTCTCATTCCCACCACCTCATACAGCCTAATACTCGTCATAACGTACGAATCGCTCGACCGCGACCGCCGCCGCGTGCGGGCGGTGTCACCGAGTCAGGCATTGCGCTCCGGGGAGTGCAGGCGAAAGTATGAGTGTGTGTATTGCCACGGTCAAGGAATCGTGAAGCGGATTCAGCCGGCAGCGTCATGCAACGCAGATGAGCATACGAGGGAACAGTGCGACGAGAGGCGAGCGCCCCATTCCCGGTTCTCGGAATGGAGCGCTCGCCAGTACCCGAACCGTTTCAGGCGGCGGGGAGTGTCAGCGTCTTGACGGATAGAACAGAGCCGCTGTGTCGATGAGGAATTGAGCCTGCTCGCTAGTCAGGATGCGACCACTGAGCGCCTTGGCCATCGAGGAGTAGAGATTGAGGTGATGCTGTTGCAGCAAGCCGATGTGGCGTCCCTCCGCCCATTCGGCCGATGCCAGGTTGTAGTTCAGCGCGTTGCATATCGTCCGCTGGGTGACGAGCTGACAGGTCAGGTTCGCCAGACTGTCGTAGGAGACACCGACGGTAAAGGCGGTTGAGTCGCTGGCGACGTTTCCGGCCAGGTCAGTCGCGGTGGCTGTGTAACTGTGCGTCCCGAGCCCGAAACTCCAGGCCGGACCGCTGATGTTCTGGCAGGTCGTGTTGGAAATACCGGAAAGACTATCGGTCGCCGTGCAGGTGATGTCGATCTGCTGATCGACGCGGTACGTACCGGCGTTGCCCGAATAGTTGACAGTCGGGTCCGTCAGATCGATGTTGATCGTTGCGTGCTGGTGGTCAACATTTCCGGAGCTATCCAGACCGAGGTAGTCGAAGGCATGAGTGCCCTCGGTCGAAATGGTGATTGGATTGAAGTACTGGGCGCAACGGGTGACACCGTGGTTGGTGCAGTCGATATCGTCGACGCCGTAGAAGAAGTACAGTTGATCACTCGGGGTGCGGTTATCCGTTCCGGAGAGCGTGACCGTGACCGGCTGGTTGCTCCAGGTGCCGGGGACATAGCCATTGCTATATGTTGCTGTGGTCGTTGGTGGAGTTTCATCGCCGGCATTGAATCTGACGACGACCTTGCCGTCGCCCGAGTTCACGCCGGTCTCCATGGGGACTCCGCCTGGGCTATGGCCGCTGCCGCCACCGCCGCCGTACCAGTCACCGTTGCTGCCGATATGGCCGCCCGCGCCGCCACACCAGCCGCCGCCGCCACCACCGCCACTGCCGGAAATCGTGCTTGCGCCGGCGCTGCCGACGCCTGCCTGCCCGCTACCCTGCGAACAATCCTGATTGCCGCCGCGACCGCCGTAGGCGTTTCCGTTATAGACATAGCCGCCACGCTCGCCGACATCCCCGCCGCCAGCGCCGCCGGTTGCGTTGCCCCAGAAGGCTGCCAGGTTCGCAGCGCCGCCACCGCCACCGGCGACGATGACACGGCTGGCGAGATCGGTTCCACCGATGCGGATATCCGAGGCCCCGCCGCCGCCGCCGCCGGGGCAAGGTGGTGAACCTGTGGGCGTGCCGCTGTTGCCACCGCCGTTGAATCCACCAGTGGTGAAGGCTAGCTGGCAGGTGGTCAGATTCGTCTCACCGGCGTTCTGGCCTTTTCCGCCCACCATGATCGTGATTGTGTCGCCGGGCGTCACCAGCAAAGCTGCCTTCGTGTGACCGCCTTTGCCTCCGTAGATGAACGTTCCAATGTTTCCGCCGCTGGCTCCATAGACATCGAATTGCGCGGTTGTCACCCAGTCCGGCACGATCCAGGTCTGCGCGGCACCGGTATACGAATAGGTACATTCAATGTCATTTCCGACGTCTTCGCAGGAGGGCTCCGCCGCTCGTGCGATCTGTGCCGGTAGTGCCGTGAACACCGGCGCGATACCAAGGAGGAGACTGACGACGATCCAGATGACTCGCGTTCCTGTAGATGCCCGCATGGTCGTTGTCGTCCTTCCGTGAGACCGTACTGCTGCATGCTGCCTCATTCGGGCGGCAATGAAGGTGCGCTCGTACAAGAAATCGGGCGCGTCCGCATTTCTGCATGGCGATGTCTGACGTTGCGTACTCCGCATCAATCCTAGAGTGATGTCGCCGAGCGCGCGTCCAGAAACTCTATAAAAAGCAGAAGCTGATGCAGCTCGCCTTTGTACAGAATCTCAATATGCGTTAGTGATGGGCGTCGATCGGAGGTGAGCTATCGGGGACGTCGTTCATGGCCGCCAGCGCATCCGCCACCTGCCAGCGCGAGCGGACGTCGAGCTTGGCGAGGATGCGGTGGACGTGGACGCCGACGGTCGCGGTTGCGATGTGCAGTGCCTCGGCAATCTCGCGGTCGCGAAAGCCGCGGGTGAGCAGCTCGGCGACCTCGCGCTCACGAGGCGTGAGCGTTGACGTTGGCGTATCGCTCACCCGCTTGCTGTTCGCCGTTGCGTCTGGTTGCGCGGTGAATCCCTCGATGACCTGCTCGATGGTCATTGCCTGTCCGTCAGCCCAGGCTTTCTCGAACTGGTCCTTGCCGAGCCGTTCTCGTGCGCTGGCGATCTCCGCCTCGGTTCCGACGGGACCGATCGGCTCGATGACCTCCTGAAGCGTGGCGCCCAGTCCACGAGCGAGGCCGAGGAGCTGCGCGGCGCGGCGCGGCTCTCCCGATGTGTTGGCGACGGCCGCCAGCAGCTGCAGGTCGTAAATGACGAACCAGCGATTGCTGACAGAGTAATGAAGGGAGAGTGCTTCGCACAGGCGCTCATTTGCACCTGACAGATTGCCGGAATCCAGATTGACCATGCCGAGCATCGTCTGCGCAATGGCGATGAAGCGCGTATTGCCCTGCTCGCGATACATCGCCAGGCATTCTTCGAGATACTGGCTGGCTCGATCGAAGTCGCCGCGATCCTTCCAGGTAATGCCGGCTTCGAGGAGCGCGTAGGCGGTCGCGTCCGGATCGCCGATCTCGCGGCTGAGCGTCAGGCTCTGCTCGGCGAGGTCGGATGAGCGGTCCAGCCGTCTGGTAATGCGTGCTTCCATCGCCAGCTCGCTCAGCGCGATGGCGATGCCGCGTCGATCGTCCAGCTCGCGGAAGAGCGCGAGGGCCTGCGTATGGAACTCCTCGGCGCTGGCCAATGCGCGCTGCTGGTGGGCGAGGCGGCCGGCAGCGTGGAGCGCGCGGGCGCGATGTTGCAGCCCAGCGGTGCTGCGGTCTCCGTTGGTCGCCTGCAGCGCAAGCGTCAGCCAGTACTGGCCTTCGGTCAGATGATCGTGCGCCTCCCAGAAGGGGAACAGCGCAACGACGAACTGCTGCAGCGCAGCGGTGGGATCATGGTCCGCGGCCCAGCGCAGCGCCGCGCGCAGATTGTCGGCTTCGCGCTCCAGCCTGGCGAGCCAGTCGCGTTGCTCCGGACCGGACAGGTGCGGCTCGGCTTCGCGGGCGAGGTCGCCGAAGTAGCGCGCGTGCTGCGCCCGGATCGCCTCAGCTTCGGTGCTCGTTGCCAACCGCCAGGCGCTGTACTGCCGCACTGGCTCCAGCATGCGGTACCAGGCCACCGGGCCATCGCGATCGACGATGATCAGCGACTTGTCCACGAGCTGACTCAGGATGTGCAGGACATCGTCGGGTGAGATGGCGGCGTGCCCCGTGTCCGGGTGGGTGCCGCTCGCGATCGCCTCGGCGGCCTGAATGTCGCAGCCGCCGGTGAAGACGGACAGGCGCTGAAAGACAACCTGCTCCGGTGGCGAAAGGAGCGCGTAGCTCCAGTCGAGTGTCGCCTGCAGTGTTTGCTGGCGGTCCTGCGCGGTTCGATTGCCGCCGGTTAGCAGGCGGAGGCCGTCGTCGAGCCGACTGAGGATCTGCTCGACGGTCAGCACCTGGCAGCGCGCAGCCGCCAGCTCAATTGCCATCGGGATGCCGGCCAGTCGCTCGCAAATGGCCGCGATCGTCGTCGCGTTCTGCGGCCCGAGCGCAAAATCCGCCGCCACATCCTGAGCGCGCTCGACAAACAGCTGGACAGCAGGTGAGCGGGCGATGCCCTCCATGTCCGCGACCGTTTCGGTTGGCAGTGGCAACGGCTGTATGCGAACCTGCCGCTCTCCGGCGATGCGGAGCGGCTCACGACTGGTTGCCATGATGCGCAGTGTCGGGCAGGTTGCCAGCAGTTGATCGGACAATCGCGCGCAGGAATCGATCAGGTGCTCGCAGTTGTCGAGGACGAGCAGCGCCGAGCGCGGGCGCAGAAAGCTGGCGAGCGTCTCGAACGCGGAGACATCGCGGGCCGGCAGGATGCCCAGCGCTGCGACCACAAACGTTTCGAGCAGCGCCTCGTCGGTGATGGCGGCCAGCTCGACGAGCCAGATGCCGTCACTAAATTCGGCCGCCAGCGTCCGCGCCGTCGCCAGCGCCAGATGCGTTTTGCCACAGCCTCCCAGACCGGTCAGCGTGATCATGCGCGCGGGATTGGTCAGGATGAAGTCCCGAATTGTGCCCAACTCGGCGGTACGCCCGATCGTCGATGACCGCGACGTTGGCAACCTGTAGGATGACGCGCTCACTCAGTGGCATCCGAACACGTTCGCGCACGAGGGTTTCGACGGGGAACTGCCGCATGTCCCCTGGGAGATGCTCAATTCTAGCAATGCTTTGCCGTTGCCTGATCTCAGTGCCCGATCCGTCTGTAGTAGAATCAGGACATACGTTCTACTCTGGATGGCTGCCATGCGTCGACGCCCGACAAGCCAGCAACGACAAGCGCAAGAGCCCCGCGAGATCCAGCCCGGCACGATCACGCAGGTCACGCCGACTCAACGCGACCCGGAGCGAGTGAGCATCTTTATTGAAGGAACGTTCGCCCTTGCGCTGCCGGCGATCGTCGCGCTGCAGCGCGGTCTGCAACGCGGCGTTGAGCTTGACGACGCGGCCGTCCGTGAGCTGGCCGCGTTAGCCGAGGCGGAGCGCGCCGTCGAGGCGGCGCTCGTCTTCGTTGCCTACCGACCGCGCTCGGAGCGCGAGGTGCGTGACCGGCTGCGGCGTCGCAAGTTCGATCCGGGCGCTATCGACATCGCAATCGAGCGGCTGCGCGGTTGGAACTATCTGGACGACCGCGCCTTCGCCGAATTCTGGGTCGAGAATCGCACCGAGCATTCGCCGCGCGGTCGCCGTGCGCTGGAGGCCGAACTGCGTGCCAAGGGTGTCGATCGCAATGTCACCGGCGACGTGCTGGCCGAAGTCGACCTGGGCGAGGAAGACGCCGCACTCGCCCTCGCGCGCAAGCGCCAACCGCGCCTCGCCGCGCTCGACGAGCCAACCCAGCGCCGCCGCCTCGCCGCCTTCCTCGGTCGTCGCGGCTACGGCTGGGACGTCATCCGCCCTGTGCTGGATCGCTTGTATGGCGAGATGGATGATGACGCAGAAGACGTTGATGTGCCGTGAACGAGACGCTGCGGTACTGAGACGACGCTGCTGCCCGTTGCCCAGACGGCACCGCAGCAGGGGCCCGAACGATCGATCGGAGAGGCACAATAGCCTGTCCGGACAGGGTGTGATATGCTCGTCTAGGCACCCCGAAAACATCGGCATGGCCCACCTGAACACTCGAAATGCGTCCTGGCAAGTTGGGGGACGATGGCTGAGATCAAGTGGTTTGGCCACGCCTGTTTCCGTTTAAAGTCGCGTGATGCGACTATCCTGACCGACCCGGTCCCGCGCTCTTTCGGCTACAAGGTCGAGAAGCAGAAGGTCGACATCGTCACCTTCTCGCACGCGCACCCCGGTCACACGGCGGTCGAGATCGTCTCGAACGAGCCGAAGATCGTCGACGGCCCCGGTGAGTACGAGATGAACGACGTCTTCATCACCGGAATCCGTACCTATCACGATGACAAAAAGGGCGAAGAACGCGGTCGCAACACGGCCTACCTCTTTGAGGTTGAGGATCTTGTTGTGCTGCATCTCGGCGATCTCGGGCATCTGCTCGAAGAGGACGAGGCCGAGAAGTTCAGCGCCGCCGATATCGTGATCGTGCCCGTCGGGGGTGGCCCGGTGCTGGATGCGAAGCAGGCAGTGGAAGTTATTAGCTCGCTGGACGCCAAGATCATCATTCCCATGCAATACCGCATGGCGAATGGTGATGCAGAGCGCGAGCCGCTGGAGCGATTCCTGACCGAGATGGGCGTCACCGAGGCAACCCCGCGCGACAAGCTGGTTGTTCGGGGGAGCGATCTCGGCGAGTCACCCGAGGTGGTCATTCTGAGTCTGTAGCGCCCGGCGGCGCGCCTCTTGCGCGTGGTCTGGCGGATGTACGTCGTGGTAAGGCCCCGCAGTCGCCGAGCTGGCGAGTGCGGGCTCGTGTTTGGTTGTGGGGGTCGAGGAGCTACCAGCGAACGCTGCGCGGTGGGTCGCGGCGTGCTGGGGCGGTCTGGGCGGAGGACCAGAGCAGTGCCCAAGTTCATTTTCGTCACAGGTGGTGTGGTGTCGTCGGTCGGTAAGGGCATCCTCGACTGCATCGATTGGCCGATCAACGTTGAAGGCCCGTGGCCTCAGTGTCGCCATCATGAAGCTCGATCCGTATCTCAACGTCGATCCTGGCACGATGTCGCCGTATCAGCACGGCGAGGGTGTTCGTCACTGAGACGGTGCCGAGACCGATCTGGACCTGGGCCACTACGAGCGCTTACCGATGAGAACGTCTCACGCGGATCGAACATCACGACCGGTCAGGTGTACTCATCTGTCATCGCCAAGGAGCGCCGCGGCGACTACCTCGGTGGGACGATTCAGGTCATTCCGCATATCACCAACGAGATTAAGGACCGCATCCACCGTCTGGCCGACGAGCATCAGCCAGATGTCGTCATCGTTGAGGTCGGCGGGACGGTCGGCGATATCGAGTCGCAGCCGTTCCTTGAGGCGATCCGCCAGATGCGCAAGGACGAGGGCCGCCGCAACGTTCTCTACATTCATGTGACGCTGCTGCCACAGGTCGGCGCGACCGGCGAGACGAAGACGAAGCCGACCCAGCACTCGGTGCGCGAGCTGCGCGCTGCCGGCATCCAGCCGGATGTCATCGTGCTGCGCTCCGATAGTGAGGTGACGCAGGAAGTCGTCGCCAAGGTCGCGCTCTTCTGCGATGTCGACGAGGACGCGGTCATTCCGCTGCAGACAGCTGAGACGATCTACGAAGTACCGCTGCTGCTGGAGGATGCCGGGCTGGGTGGCTACCTGGCGCAGCACTTTTCCTGGCCGGACGAGCCGGATCTGCGCGAGTGGACCGAGCTGGTCGAGCACATCAAGACACCGCGTCGCCGCCTGGAGATCGCGCTGGTCGGCAAGTATGTCGAGCTGCACGATGCCTATATGAGCGTTTCCGAAGCACTCACCCACGCCGGACTGGCGAACGACGTCGCGGTCGACATCACCTGGGTGAACTCGGAGCTCCTGACCGAGGACGAGATGCGTCAGCAGCTGAGCCACGCCTGCGGCATTGTCGTGCCGGGCGGGTTCGGCGCACGCGGTATCGAAGGCAAGGTGCTCGCCGCTCGCTATGCACGCGAGCAGAACGTGCCCTACCTCGGCCTGTGCTACGGCCTGCACATGGCGGCGATTGATGTCGCCCGCAATGTGCTGGGTCTCGCAGATGCGAACTCGACCGAGATCGACCCCGGCACACATAATCCGGTGATAGACCTGATGCCGGACCAGAAGGATGTCGAGATGGGTGGCACGATGCGGCTGGGTACCTGGCCGTGCAAGCTCGTGCCGGGCACACGCGCCGCAGCAGCATATGGCAGCGAGCTGGTGAATGAGCGCCATCGCCATCGCTATGAGATCAACAATGCCTACCGTGATGCCCTCGCTGAGGGTGGCCTGATCGTCTCCGGCGAGTCGCCGGATGGCCGCCTGGCCGAGATCATGGAGCTCATCGATCACCCGTGGTTCGTCGGCGTGCAGTTCCATCCGGAGCTGAAGTCGCGCCCGACTCGACCGCACCCACTCTTTCGTGATTTCATCAGCGCGGCAACGAAGATTCTCCGTGAGGGGGACCAGCGCCCGTTGCCGATTGAGCGCAGCGATTCGCGGGCCGCGCAGGCCATCCACGATTGATGTTTGCGGTTTTGGCGGACGGTAGATTGTGATACACTGCACGGAGTGTGAGGGGCGGGGGCCATAGTGGAAAACCCGCTGGACCCGAAGACTAAAAGAGACTGGCAAGCGATCGGCGCAGCCTCAGGGCTAGGATTCACCGTCGTAGGCAGTCTCTTGCTGTGTATCGTGGGTGGCGTCCTGCTAGATGGTTGGCTTGACACGAAGCCAATCTTCACACTCACCGGGATTGTTCTCGGCCTTGGGGCGGCCGGATACGCACTGTATGAGTTGGCCATGCTCAGTGACCCGAACCGGGGTCGCGTGCGGCTGAAGAAGACAGACTCTCGGTCGCAGGGGGATTCAGGCTCGCGGTCGCGCCGGTGATGCGTGGGGCCGCGCGGAGGGGGACATTGAGTGGAAGTCCACATCTCGGTAAAAGCGGAGTCGCTCTGGTCGTTTGACCTCGGACCGCTCGGTACGCTCAACATCACCAACTCCTTCCTCCAAATGGTCATCGTCATGGCCCTCATCATCATCATCGGTGCGATGATCGCGCGAAAAGCGACGCTGGTTCCGAGTCGTGCCCAGAGCCTCTTCGAGATGGTGACCGAATTCCTGCTCAGCGTGGTTGAAGGCGCAGCCGGCCGTCAGGTCGGACGCCGCATCTTCCCGCTCATCGGCTCGCTGTTCATCTTCATTATTCTGGCGAATTACTCCGGCCTGATTCCGGGCGTTGGCACGATTCAGTGCAAGAGCCTGTGCGGCTGGGAGGAAAGCAGCGAGACGACGGCGATCGTCGCCTCGGCTGGCCATCCCGGTAGCGACGTTGTCGTTTCGTCGGCAACGGATGAGGCCGAGCACGAACCGGCTCCGCCGCTGCTGCGCGCACCGAACGCTGACCTGAACATGACCCTGGCGATGGCGCTGATCGCGTTCGTCTCGGTCCAGGTCGCCGGCATCGCGGCGCACGGCGTCGGGGGTCGCATCAAGCACATGGCCGATCCGCCGTTCATGTTCCCGATCGAAGTCATGTCAGAGCTCTCGCGCATAATCTCGCTCTCGTTCCGACTCTTCGGCAACATCTTTGCCGGCGAGGTGCTCATCGGGATCATGATCGCGATGTCTACCGCAATCCTCGAAAAGACGAAGTGGCTGACGGTCATCATGTTCGGCTTGCCGACCGTGTTCCTGCTTTTCGAGGTTCTCTTTGGCTTCATTCAGGCGCTTATCTTCTCGCTGCTGACACTGGCGTATATCGCGCTGGCGACAGGGGGTGGCGATGAGCATGGGCACGCGCACGAGCCTGGTGAAGAGCCGTATCACGCGTCGGCACCCGCCACAAGCGGGGGAGATTAGTCGGCAGAGAGAGGGCGCTCTCTCCATTACATGTGGGTCTGCGGGCCAACCGGCCCAAGGGGTTATTGGGCGTAGGGGAGCCCCGAGTGGGGTGACTCCAATCGATTGGCAGAGCCGGGTCGGGGGGCTGGCCCTTCCGGCGAGAAGGAGAGCTACAGCATGTTCAGTGGTTTGACCGGACCGGATGGTGTTGACGCCGCGAAGGCAATTGGCGCGGCGCTCGCGATCGGCATTGGTGCAATCGGCCCGGGCATCGGTATTGGTGTCGCCGTTGGCAAGGCCCTCGAGGCGCTGGGTCGCAATCCTGAGGCAGCCGGCGATATCCGCACAACGATGATCATCGGTGCCGGTCTGGCCGAGGCTGTCGCGATTTACGCCTTCGTTATCGCGATCATCATTGCGTTCGTGCTCTAGTACCGAACGTGGCCTGCCGGCGTTCGTCGGCGGCACGTAGGCCGGAGGGGGTGGCTCAGCCTCCCCTCTCCGCCAGAGCGAAACGCTGGCGAGCCGGCGCGCCGCACGACGAATGGGTCGGGCGGTTTGGGGTATCTCCCTCGCGTCGGCAGATCGACGGGATACAGGTCGAGAGGACTCATGGGCGCACTAGGTATTAACGGGGCAAATCTGCTCGTCCAGATCCTGGCCTTCCTCATCTTCGTCTGGCTGTTCTGGAAGTTCGCGCTGGGGCCGATTACCGGCATGCTTGACAAGCGCCAGGAGCGCATTCGCGAGAGCATCGAAGCTGCCCAGCGGATGGAAGAAGAACTCCAGAAGTCCCGCGCCCAGAATGAGGAGATCATGGCGGAAGCGCGCCGCGAGGCGCAGACGCTGATCTCCCGCGCTCGCGAGGTGAGCGATCAGAACATCGCTCGCTCGAAGGAGCAGGCGCAGGTTCAGGCCGACGAGTTGATCGAGAAGGCGCGCGAGGCAATTGCTGCCGAGACGGTGCAGGCGCGTGCTGATCTGCGGCGCGAGGTTGGCGATCTCGCTGTTATGGCGGCTTCGAAGATCGTCCGGGCCAACATCGATCGCGATGCGCAGTCGCGGCTGATCGATGAAGCCCTGGCCGAAGCCGGTGGTACTGGCAGCAATGGTAGCTCGCCGGTGACGGATGACTAGCGAGAGCTGGTTGCACCGGCACCGGAGAGGGGGCTTCTAAATGGCGATTCGTGGAGTAGCCAAGCGGTACGCCCAGGCCGTGTTCGACCTGGCGACCGAGAATGGAACGCAGGAGCAGTGGCTTGCCGACCTGACGACGCTGGCCAATGCGGCGAGCGATCGCGTGGTCGGGGAGTTTCTCACGAGCCCGAACGTTCCAGAACAGGCCAAGCGCGCTGCGATCGATCGACTACTGCCGAACGAGACGCAGCAGTACGCGCGCAACCTGGCCTATCTGCTTGTCCAACGACGCCGGTTTAGCGCCCTTCCGGAGTTGCTCGACGTGTATGGGGATCTCATCCTCGATGCACGGGGGATCGCGATTGCCGACGTCACCACCGCAGTCGAGCTGACCGCGGCGGAGCGCGAGCAGGTGAGGGCGCAGCTCCAGCAGATTGTTGGCAAAGAGATAGAGCTGCGGGCGACAACCGACCCTGACCTGATCGGCGGGTTGATTGCGCGCATTGGCGATCGGCTGATTGACGCGAGCGTCGCGGCACAGTTGCAGCAGATGCGAGCACAACTCGCGCGCTGAGGCGGCGTGAGGCTCGGTTAGCAGAGCAGGACGAAAACGACACCGCGCGGACGGGTCGTGCGGGAGCAGGAGGCCGATATGGCGGTACGCGCCACCGAGATTCGCGACATTATCAAGGATCAGATCCAGTCATTCGAGGCCGGGATGACGGTGACCAACGTTGGCAACGTCGTCGAGGTTGGTGACGGTATCGCGTCCGTCCATGGCCTGAGCGATGTTATGGCCAACGAGCTGGTTGAGTTCACCAAGCAGGGCGTCATCGGTATGGCGTTCAACCTGCAGGAGGATTCGGTCGGCGTCATCATCCTCGGCGAGTACACTGGCATTGAAGAGGGCGACGAAGTTCGCTCGACCGGTCGTATCGCAGAGGTCCCGGTTGGTCCGGCGCTGGTTGGCCGCGTGGTCAACGCGCTCGGCGAGCCGATTGACGGCAAGGGCCCAATCCAGACCGACAAGTTCAGACCGATGGAGCGCATCGCTCCCGGTGTGGTCGCCCGGCAGAACGTCGACACGGCGCTGCAGACCGGTATCAAGGCGATCGACGCCATGATCCCGATCGGTCGGGGTCAGCGTGAGCTGATCATCGGCGACCGCCAGACCGGCAAGACGGCGCTGGCAATCGACACCATCATCAATCAGAAGGACAGCGGCGTCATCTGCATCTACGTCGCTATCGGACAGCGCCAGGGCCAGGTCGCCCAGATTGTGGCGACTCTTGAGCGCTACGGCGCGATGGATCACACGATCGTTGTGGCCGCGTCGGCCTCCGAGCCGGCCCCACTGCAGTACCTGTCGCCCTACTCCGGCACCGCGATGGGCGAGGAGATCATGGAGTCGGGCGGCGACGCCCTGATCGTCTATGACGACCTCTCCAAGCACGCCTGGGCCTATCGCCAGGTATCGCTGCTGATGCGCCGCCCGCCGGGCCGCGAAGCCTACCCGGGCGACGTCTTCTACCTGCACTCGCGCCTCCTGGAGCGCTCGGCGCGCCTGAACGAGGAGCGCGGTGGTGGCTCGCTGACGTCGCTGCCGATCATCGAGACGCAGGCAAACGACGTGTCGGCCTACATCCCGACGAACGTCATCTCGATTACCGACGGCCAGATCTTCCTGGAGTCCGACCTGTTCTACGCTGGCGTTCGCCCGGCGCTGAACGTCGGCATCTCCGTCTCACGCGTCGGTGGCTCGGCGCAGATCCGCGCGATGCGCCAGGTGGCCGGTTCGCTCCGGCTGGAGCTCGCGCAGTTCCGTTCGCTGGCCGCGTTCGCGCAGATGGCCTCGGACCTCGACCCGGCGACGAAGCGCCAGATCGACCGCGGTATGCGGCTGACCGAGGCGCTGAAGCAGCCACAGTACCAGCCGATGCCGGTTGAGGAGCAGGTCGCGCTGATCTGGGCCACAACCAACGGCTTCGTTGACGACGTGCCGGTCGATCGCGTGCGCTCGTGGGAGCGCCAGTATCTGGAATACCTGCGCAACAGCGGTACGGGCATCCTGCCCTCCATCAAGGAGAAGCAGGCGCTGGATGACGATCTGACAGCGCAGCTGCGTTCTGCGGCCGAGGAGTTCGCCAAGACCGTCTCGGCCGACCAGCTTGAAGTGACGATCTAGCGATCGGGCAGGCCGGCCGCGGGTTGCTGGCCGCACACTGAAGGAGACACGATGGCGAGCCCACGAGAGATTCGGCGGCGTATTCGCTCAGTCCGAAACACAGCGCAGATCACCCGCGCGCTGGAGATGGTTTCGGCGGCGAAGATGCGTCGCGCCCAGGAGCGGGTGCGCGCGGCACGGCCGTACGCCGAGCGCCTGCGCACGATCATCGCCGGGCTTGCCGTGGCCGGTGAGTCGGTCGATGTGTCGCAATTCCCGCTGCTTGAGCAGCGCCCGATCAACCGTGTCGGCGTCATCATCGTGACTGCCGACCGCGGTCAGGCCGGCGCGTTCAACACGCACATCATCCGGCACGCGGTTCACTTCCTGCAGGAGTCCGGGCATCCGGCCGATCTCGTGACGGTCGGGCGCAAGGGCCGCGACTTCTTTGCCCGAACCGATCAGAACGTCGTTGCCGAGTTCACACAACTCGGCGACAACCCATCGCTCGATTCGCTGCGCCCGATCATTGGCGTCGCGACCGAAGCGTTCAACAAGGGTGAGCTGGACGCGGTCTATCTCATCTATTCGAAGTTCGTGAACACGTTGACCCAGCGGCCCGAGACGCTGCAATTGCTGCCAATCGAGCCACCCGAGGATATCCCGGCTGATCAGGCCACCGCAGATTTCATCTTTGAGCCGGATCCCCGGACGGTCCTTGAGGCCCTGCTCCCGCGTTACGTTGAGGTGCAGGTCTATCAGGCGATGCTGGAGTCGCTGGCCAGCGAGCACTCGGCACGCATGGTTGCCATGCGTGCGGCAACAGACAACGCACGCGATTTCATCGACGAGCTGACGCTGTCCCTCAACAAGGCCCGTCAGGCGGCGATTACGCGCGAGGTTTCCGAGATCGCGGCGGGTGCCGCGGCACTCGGGTCATAGTGGGACGTTCGAGCGGAGTGCGGATCGGCATCCCGGATTCAATGCAGGCAGGCAGGAGATAACGAGTGGCAACGACAGCCGTACGCGGAGCAACGGGTGAGGTCGTCCAGGTCCAGGGCGCCGTCGTCGACGTTGAGTTTCCGCCAGATCATCTTCCGGAGATCTACAACGCCATCGAGGTTGATATGCCCGGTGGCAACACGCTGACGCTTGAGGCACAGCAGCACCTCGGCAATGACTGGGTCCGCTGCGTGGCGATGTCATCGACCGACGGCCTGCGCCGTGGCTCGAAGGCGGTCGATATCGGCAGCTCGATCCGCGTGCCGGTCGGCCAATCGACGCTGGGTCGCATCTTCAACGTCGTTGGTGAGCCGGTGGACGGCAACCCGGATGTCGACCTTACACTGACCAACAGCATCCATCGCCCGGCCCCGGACTTCGTCGATCAATCGACCTCGGTTGAGCCGTTTGAGACCGGCATGAAGGTCGTCGACCTGATCGCCCCGTTTACCAAGGGTGGCAAGACCGGCGTCTTCGGCGGCGCTGGCGTCGGTAAGACCGTCGTCATCATGGAGCTGATCCGCAACATCGCCGCCGAGCACGGTGGCTATTCGGTCTTCTGCGGCGTCGGCGAGCGCACCCGCGAGGGCACGCAGCTCTATGGCGAGATGCAGGAGTCCGGGGTTATCGACAAGACGGCCATGGTCTTCGGCCAGATGAACGAGCCGCCAGGCGCGCGTCTGCGCGTGGCGCTCTCCGGTCTGACGATGGCGGAGTACTTCCGCGACGAGGGCCGCGACGTCCTGCTTTTCATCGACAACATCTTCCGCTTCGTGCAGGCCGGCTCCGAGGTGTCCTCGCTGCTCGGACGTATGCCGAGCGCCGTGGGTTATCAGCCGACACTGGCAACCGAGATGGGCCAGTTGCAGGAGCGGATTACCTCGACCCGCAAGGGCTCGATTACATCCGTGCAGGCGGTCTACGTTCCGGCCGACGACTACACCGACCCGGCCCCGGCAACGGCCTTCGCTCACCTCGACGCGACCGTCTCGCTTGAGCGCGCGATCGCCGAGCAGGGTCTGTTCCCGGCCGTCGACCCGCTGGCGTCGACCTCGCGAATTCTCGATCCGCTGATCGTCGGTGAAGAGCACTACCGCGTCGCCCGTGAGGTGCAGCGTGTGCTCCAGCGCTACCGCGACCTGCAGGACATCATCGCCATCCTCGGTATCGAGGAACTGAGCGACGAGGACAAGCAGACCGTCGCCCGCGCCCGCCGCATCCAGCGCTTCCTGTCGCAGCCGATGTTCGTGGCTGAGGCGTTCACCGGCCAGTCCGGCAAGTACGTCACCCGCGAAGACACCGTGCGCGGCTTCACCGAGATCCTCGAAGGCCGCCACGACTCCCTGCCGGAGCAGGCGTTCTACATGGTTGGCCCGATTGAGGAAGCGGTCGAGAAGGCCGAGCGCATGGCGGCAGAGGGCTAGATCAAGAGCCAATGAATGAGGGACGGGGCCGGGTGCGAACCGCATCCATCACCTCCGTCCCTCGTCCCTGACGGGGAGGTTGCATGGCAAGGCCGGAAAAGCTGAGCGTTGAGATCGTTACCGGCGAACGCGTCGTCTACGAGGCCGAGGGCGTCGACATGGTCGTCGCACCGGGCGCAGAAGGACAGCTCGGTATTCTGCCGAAGCATGCTCCGCTCTTCTCGCTACTCTCCGCAGGCGAGATGCGCGTCAAGCAGGGCGCGAGCGAGGAATCACTCGTTGTCTTTGGCGGGTTCCTTGAGGTGCTCAATAATCGCGTCATTGTCCTGGCCGACTCGGCAGAGCGTGTAGTTGAGATCGACATGCAGCGCGCCGAGACAGCACGGCAGCGTGCCGAGGCACGGCTGGCCCAGCGTGGTGAGGCGCTTGACTTGTCACGCGCCGAGCAGTCACTGCAGCGGGCGGCGGTTCGCCTTCGTGTTGCCCAGCGTCGCCAGCATGGCCGGGCACGACCCGGGGCGACAAACGTGAGCGACAACCCGTAAACTCAGGGTGGCATGTGCCGCGGACATGATCGACCCAGAGGAGCCTCCACGTGACGCTATCGACCACTCGCGGAACGACTGTTTCCGCTGACGACACCGCCCGCGTAATCGTCACCAACGGAGGCATCCCGCTCAAGGGCCGCATCCGGGTAGGTGGAGCGAAGAATGCTGCGCTGCCGATGATGGCGGCGGCGTTGCTGACCGATGAGCCCTGCGTTCTCGAAAACCTGCCGATCCTCGAAGACATCTTCGTCATGGTCGAGCTCTTGCGCCACCTTGGCGCGGAGGTCGACCTCGACACCGCGAATCACCGTGTCCGTATTCACGCGCGCGAGATTGAGCAGCGCAGCGCGCCGGCTGAGCTCGTCGAGCGCATGCGTGCATCATTCCTCGTCTCCGGCCCGGTGCTCGCGCGCACTGGCGAGATGGAGACGCCGGCCCCGGGTGGCTGCAAGCTCGGCAGCCGACCGGTCGACGTTGATGTGCGTGGCTTCAAGCGCATGGGTGCGAAGGTCTTTGTCGGCGACAACCACTACAAGATGACCGCCCCGCGTCTCGAAGGCGCGGACCTCTACATGGACTATCCTAGTCATACCGGTACCGAAAACCTGCTGATGGCGGCGACGCTGGCACGCGGCGAGACGACGATCACCAACGCGGCATCGGAGCCGGAGATCGTCGCGCTCGGCAACGCGCTGCGCGAGATGGGCGCGAAGATCAGCGGACTTGGCACGCCCTACATCAAGGTCAAGGGCGTCGAGCGCTTGCGCGGATTCCACACGTCGATCCTCCCCGACCGGCTGGAGGCTGGGACCTTCGCGATCGGCGGCGTCGTGACCGGCGGCGAGATCATTCTCGAACGCGTGAACGAGCACGACATGCAGCCGCTGACCTACAAGCTGCGCGAAGCTGGAGCCGAGGTCTGGTGGAGCGACAACTCGATGATGGTCCGTGCCGGACGTGCGCTGGAGTCGCTGGAGATTCAGGCGCTGCCGTTCCCCGGCTTCCCGACTGACCTGCAGGCTGCGTTCGCTGTGTTGCTGACGCAGGCCGAAGGCACCAGCCGGATCAACGAACGTGTCTTCAACGATCGCCTGCGCTACGTCTCTGAACTGCAGAAGATGGGCGCGGACATTGAGCCGGTGAATTCGCAGGAAGCACGCTTTATCGGCCCGTCGCGATTGTGCGGCACCGATGTCCAGGCGCTCGACATCCGCTCCGGTGCCTGCCTCATCCTCGCCGGCCTCGTCGCCGAAGGTGAGACTCGCGTCCACGAAATCCAGCACGTCCGCCGCGGCTACGAAGACATCGTCGGCCGCTTCCAGAAGCTTGGGGCGAGAATTCGGTACGCGTAGACGGCCCTCACCCCCCTG